>NZ_BCVK01000019.1 GCF_001591705.1 Lactococcus cremoris subsp. cremoris NBRC 100676
CAACAATTGATAATTTCATATTATTTTATTCTCATTTTCTTAGATATTAATACTGAGGATAGTCTATATTAATCATTTTTTCTCATTTAAAATAGAATCTTCCCATCCTTTGCTGATATTAGTATAGTTTATGTACCCTTAAAAATCAACAGAATTTCTGCTTTTCGGATTACCTTATTACCTTTTATTGTAATCCTACTTTTATTTAATAATAATAAAAAAATGTAATGAAGTTTTTTAATGTTTTATAATTTCTCTAGAAGTCTTGAATATAAAGAAAAAAGCCTACGAATGACCGTAGACTTTCTATCTGAAAAGTGATTTAAGCTTTACCCCAATTTTTTCTATTTAAGAATAATGATAAAAATCCTGTTCCAAGTAAAATAATCGCAGAGATATAGTAAGGGAATAGATGATTAATATCAAACATATATCCTGCAGCCATTGGCCCTAAGATATTACCAAAGCTTGTAAAGGCCGAATTTAAACCATTAATTGCTCCCTGACGATTTCCAGCATGTTTCGATAAATAGGTCGTCACAGCTGGTCTGAACAGGTCAAAAGCTAAGAATACAACAAAGGTCGAAAGAGCCACAACTAAATTTGTTTTCGTAAATGCAATAATTGCTATAAAAATTGCACTTGCAAAGAAAGTCAGTTGAATTAGACCAAGTTCTCCGATTTTATTGACAATTGTATCAAATAAAAAGAGTTGGAAAAAGAGGGCCAGAATACCACTTACTGTAATGACTAAAGCAATTTCCCCCATGCTAAATCCAAAGTTAATGCTTGCCATGATACTATAAATTGACTCAAAAGCTTGTAATCCAAATGATGATATCAAAATAATGATAAATAATGAGCCAAATAATGGGTTCTTGAGAATATCAAGGAATGAAACTTTTTCGGTTTCATGATTGGCTTCCATTGTCCGTTCAGGTTCTTTTAAAATCGTTATTGTTAAAATAAAACCAATAAAAGCTAAAATTGCTGCAACGTAGAAAGGAACACGGATACCAAAATGAGCGATGAATCCACCCACACCGGGTCCAATGATAAACCCACCACTAATTGCCGCTGATACGAGTCCCATTGCTTTAGGGCGTTCGGAAATTGTAGTCATGTCAGCCACATAAGCTGTAACTGATGGCATCAGCATTGCCGCTGCAACGCCTCCTAAAGCTCGTGAAATATAAAAGCCTGTTTTCGCTTGCGCCAGTCCAAATAAAAGTTCGGAAAAAGAAAAAATAATCATTCCGATCGCAATGAGTTTTTTACGCCCAATTTTATCAGATAAAGCACCAGCGATCGGTGAGGCAATTAACTGAGCAATGGCAAAAATAGAAATCATCATTCCCATTGTTGTCCCAGAAAAGTGCATTTGTTCTTTAAGGGTTGGCAAAACAGGAATGACTAAACCTGCACCCAAAAATACTAAGAACAGATTAGAAATTGCTAAATTCATTATGCTTTTTTTGTTTTTCATTTTTTCCTCCTCATTCAAAAATAGCAAATAGACTCAGCTATTGCTATTTCTTTTATTTTTTACCAATTCTCTTATTATATCATGAAATCTATATACTAAAAAATTAAAAGGCTGTGTCAACTTTAATGACCGCTTGTTACTTTTATTCCAATAATCCCCACAACTAAGCAGGCAATGAAAAGCCATGTTAATGGCGGAACTTTATCCTTAAATATTATAAGACCAATTAAGATAGAGCCCACTGCACCAATCCCTGTCCAAATTGGATAAGCAATCCCTAAGGGAAGCTTTTTTAGAGCTAGGGCGAGAAAGCCAAAACTAGCAACCATCCCAATGATTGTTAATAATGTAAACTTTATATTTGAAAATCTGTGGCTTAACTTCATTATTGTTGCCCAAACCACTTCAAAAATTCCTGCTATTAGTAGATATATCCAAGTCATTTTCGCCTCCTCAGCTAAAAAAAGAACGACTATCTACATTTCTTCTCAGACCTACTGAAATGCAAACAATCGTTCATACGATTTAACTCCCGGTGGAGTATTTATTCTATTTTCTTCATTCTATCACACTTTTTCAAAAAATGCTAAATAATTTTTTGAAATTTTGGAGCCTAAACTCGAACCGCTTAGTTAAGAGGGATTCCTGTTGGAATTTGAATTCCTCCCGTCGGTTGTTTTGCTCCTGGGAATGAATCCCAGTCATAACCAGCAGGTAGGTTGCAAGTTCCGTTAACTGTTACTTGGGCATTTTCTGGAATTTTTTGGCTATCTGCGATACCATTTGATTGGTAAGTGCTTGAATAGTTTTTAGCCAATATGTTCCACCAATTGAGCGCACCATTTCCAGGTTTATCTACCCAGTCTTCATATCCCACAGGAACTCCTCCTGTTTTAATATTGGTAAATACTGCATTTATTGAATCTCCTCCAAAAGCAGTCGCCCCTTGCGCACTAATCATATAGAGTGCATTTGTTTCTGTCAAACCTGTGCGATCTTGATTTAGGATGGCATTTGTCGTTGATTTCGTGGCATTAAAGCTAACTTTTTGACTACCCATCAATACTCCATCAGCAAAGAATGCTACAAGCTGACGGCTTTGATAATAAGCCAAACTGAGGTGAACTTTTTTCCCAATAGGAGCTGGTCCATAGGCAACGTATAAAGCATTTCCGCCTTCATGTACTCCTCCGCCTGCAACATTTTCTGATAAATAGACTCCTTTTCCAGCCCATTGACCATCATCTAAACCGCTTTTGGCATCATACTGAATCCCGAAGGATACATTGCTACCGTTCATATCACCTAGCATCAGTTTCCCATGATAGCCTCGTCCAGAGCCAGTAAGATTTAAATCGGCACTTACCTCTACTGTTACAGGTCCTAATTTACTGACATTTGACTCTTCCATGATATTGTCACCAAAAACGGTGCGGGCAACTCCTGGAATAGTGTACAAACGAGAAACGCCTGGCTTCCAAGAAGGTTGTGGTTTTGGACTTATCCAAGCTTCAGAGTTCCAAGCGACCGCTCCATATTTCCATCCAGAATTAAGAAGGTTCTTTTGCTCATTTGAATTTTATGTGAAGTTGTGTGAACCAGAGCTGGCATTAGGATTAAATGCAACATATACTGGAATATTCCCTCCAGAATAGAATACTGGTTGACCTTTGTTATCCCATTTCCATCCTTTTTTTACAAGTTGGTTAGCTTCATAATTACTTTTGGTGTAGTAATGATCTCCACCTTTGGCATTTGGATTGAAAACTCGATAAATTGGCGTTGATGATTTTTTGGGAGCAATCCATCCTACTCCTTCGTAAGACCAACCTGATTTGTTAACAGAATCTCGTTCAAAGGCACTACTTGTATAAAAATGCTCTCCGGTATTCTTGTTATAAAGTCGATAAATTTCTGCCTGTGTTGAGTCTGCTGAAACTTTGACCGCTCCCGTTAGCAAAATTGTCAATACTGTCAAAAATGCTATTATTCCTTTTTTCATGTTTAGCTTTTTCCACTCCTTACATTTTTCAATCATTGAAAGCTCCTTCACAAAAAATTACTTTCAGAATAAGTTTATCACAAAAACACACATTAATCTATCCACCACGAAAATTGTACGACATTATAGATTTTTTATATTGGTTTTATAACATTTTTTCATGTATAATGAAATTCATGAAAAAATCGCTAAGAAAACGAATTTGGACTATATTAATTGCTATTATATCTGTCCTTTTAATCCTTAATTTAGGGGCTACTTTATATTTTTATCAAATTGCTTGTGTCCGGAATAATCAACCAATTGGACAAGTCAAAACTTCAAGTCCTAATTATTCTCTGGTTCAAAAATTTAATAAACTACCAAAATCTACCGAAACATTGACAAATAATGATTTAAAACTTGATGCTTGGTATGTGCCAGCTGAACAAAAAACCAATAATACTGTGATTGTCGTCCATGGCTTTCGTCAGGATAAATCTGCGATGCGACATTATGGTCAACTTTTCCATGAGTTAGGCTATAATGTCTTGATGCCAGATAATCGTGGTGCCGGAAATTCACAGGGGAATTTTATTACTTTTGGCTACCATGATAAATTTGACGTGATCGCTTGGGCAAAATATTTAACTGACAAAAATCCCGAAAGTCATATCAGCCTTTATGGTCTTTCAATGGGCGCTTCTACCGTAATGATGGCCTCTAGCGAAAAGAGTTTACCATCATCAGTAAAAAATATTATCGAAGATTGTGGTTATACTAACGCTTGGGATGAAATTGTATATCAAGCCAAAGAAAGCTATAACATTCCAGCTTTCCCACTGGTTTACAGCGTTTCTCTTGAAAGCAAAATTCGACAAGGGTGGGTTTTCCAAGAAGCTAGCGCAACTAAAGCACTAGCCAAAGATAAACTTCCCATTCTCTTGATTCATGGAAGCAAAGATACATATGTTCCAACTTCAATGGTCTATGAGAACTACAAATCAGTCAAGCCCGGAACGCCCAAAGAAATGTTAGTTGTTAAAAATGCTGCTCACGCTCGGTCTTTCGAAACAAATCCCACACTCTATCGTCAAACAATTTCAAAATTTATGAAGACTTATAATCCGTAATTTATTGACTTTTATATCAGTGATTTATGAGTTTTTTCTTGACAGAAGAAGGCGAAAAATGGTATTATATTTAGGTACTGTTTTGCGGTGGTGGCGGAATTGGCAGACGCGCAGGATTAAGGATCCTGTCGGGAATTTTCTTGGTGCGGGTTCAAGTCCCGCCCACCGCACTAATATTAACTCAGCTAAGGCTGAGTTTTTTTATTTTCTAAAATTATGTACTGACCCACCCTTAGTAATTCAAAAAGTGATTTTACAATAATAAAATCACTTTTTTATTCATTTTTTGGTTTGATAATTTAAAAAGCCATGAGTTGTCCCTCCTGTTGATGGGCCTACCAACATCCTTTTACGCGCTTCTTCTGTAAATTGGTTCACCACTGGAGAATTGGGAATATACATCAATTCTTTTAAGAGTTCACTCATTTCGCTATCAAAATTTTTACCTAATTCAATGCGCTTTTTAGCATCAATAAAATACTCGCGTTCTTTCGGACTGACCGTTTGCTCTAACACAACTTGATAAATCAAATTAAGTAGTTCTTCTTGGTTTTTAGTAAGTTTCATTTCTTTCTCCTTTGTTAGCTTATTTTTTTTATTATCTTTTTTATGGTAAAATAGTAAGGTGTTGAAAGCCTTTCAACAAAATTTCTAAAAGAGGTATACATTTCCATGATGAATATGCAATCAATGATGAAACAAGCACAAAAACTTCAAAAACAAATGCAAGTTTCACAAGAAGAAATTGCCAATACAACTTTTGTTGGTAAATCTGCTCAAGACCTTGTAACGGTTGAATTTTCTGGTGATCGCACCTTGAAATCTCTTAACATTAATCCAGATGTTATTGACCCTGAAGATCCTGAAACTTTACAAGATATGGTTACTGATGCGGTTAATGATGCACTTAGTCAAATTGAAAAAGTTACAGAACAAAAACTCGGAAAATTCACTAAAGGATTACCATTTTAATCCTTTCTATAAGTTACTGACAGAATTGTCAGAGTCTCTCTATAAACTCTCAGAGTACAAAGAGACTCGACTTTTCATCAGTAATTTTTTTATTGTCCAAAAGGCAGTGTCAGCAACCAAAAAGTGGTCAATAAAAGAAGGATAATATTGAAAATCAGGGTAGTTACTCTCAATTTTGACCAGTAGATGCCACTCTTACTGACAGAGCGTTGAATAATATTAGGAAGAGCCATAATAAGAGGAAGCACAAAAATATTCAAGACTGAACCGCTTGTTTCTTTACTCGTCAGAATTATCCAGAAATTCAGCTTAATTTGCTGGGGTAAAATTAAGAGAAGTATTAAACAAAAGATTAATTCTCCAATTAGCCAATAATCAAAAAAATTTAGCTTTTTCATAAAACTCCTTATCCACTTATTATTATACTCTTTTCAAATTCATTTGATAGAAAAAAACTTATCCCCGTGGATAAGTTTTTTTACTTCTAAAAAATCTATTATAGCTAAACAGACTATTTTTAAAAAAACCTGTCATTAATTGACAGGCTTATCATTCGAAACTAATTGAAAATATTATTTAGTATATTCTTCAACGAGGGCAATAACTTCTTCCATTGTTGCACATTCGCTCAAAGCTTTGCTAGACAATTCTTCCATTTTCTTAGAATCCAAACGTTTCATAAGTGAACGTGTTTGGAGTACTGATGTTGCTGACATTGAGAATTCGTCAAGCCCCATACCCATAAGCAATGGTACAGCAGTTTGGTCGCCGGCCATTTCACCACACATACCAGCCCATTTACCTTCAGCGTGAGCTGCTTTGATTACATTGTTAATCAAACGAAGGATTGATGGATTGTAAGGTTGATAAAGGTAAGAAACTTGCTCATTCATACGGTCTGCAGCCATTGTATATTGGATGAGGTCGTTTGTACCAATTGAGAAGAAATCAACTTCTTTTGCAAATTGGTCTGCAAGCATTGCTGCTGCTGGAATTTCAATCATGATACCAACTTCGATACCTTCTGCGACTGGAACACCTTCTGCAATCAATTTAGCTTTTTCTTCATCATAAATCTTTTTAGCTGCACGGAACTCAGTTACGAGAGCAACCATTGGGAACATGATACGAAGTTGTCCGTGTACAGAAGCACGCAAGAGCGCACGCAATTGTGTACGGAACATTCCGTCACCAGCTGTTGAAAGGCTGATACGAAGTGCACGCCATCCGAGGAATGGGTTCATTTCTTTAGGAAGATCAAAGTAAGGCAATGTTTTGTCACCACCGATGTCCATTGTACGGACAACAACTGGTTTACCATTCATTCCTTCAAGTACAGCTTTGTAAGCTTCGTATTGGTCATCTTCTGTTGGGAAATCTTGTGCATCCATGTACAAGAATTCTGTACGATAAAGACCAACTGCTTCAGCACCATTATCGTTAACACCTTCAACGTCTTTAGGTGTACCGATATTAGCAGCAAGCTCATAATGACGTCCATCAGCTGTAACAGTTTCAGCGTCTTTAAGAGCAGCCCATTCTGCTTTTTGAGCAGCATAAGCGTCACCAGCTTTATGGAATTCGCTTTGTTGTTCAGCAGATGGGTCAAGAATTACTTCACCTGTCAATCCTGAAACAGCCAAAAGTTGACCTTCAGAAACAAGTTCAGTGATATTATTTGTTCCAAGAACTGCTGGAATTTCCAAAGTACGAGCCATAATTGCAGAGTGAGAAGTACGTCCACCAATGTTAGTAACAAAGGCTTTTACGAATTTCTTGTCCAATTGAGCTGTATCAGATGGTGTCAAATCTTCAGCAACGATGATTACTTCTTCATCGATGAGTGCTGGACTTGGCAATTTAACGCCAAGAAGGTGAGCTAAAACACGTTTTGTAACGTCTTTAATATCAGCTGCACGTTCTTGCATATAAGCATTGTCAGTCATTCCTTCAAAGATACCGATAAACATATCAGTTACTTCTTTAAGAGCTGATTCAGCGTTAACTTTTTTGTCATTGATTACTGCTTTGATTTGAGCAGTCATATCTGGGTCAGCAAGGACCATCATATGAGCGTCAAATACAGATGCTGCTTCTTCACCAAGGGTTGTTACTGCTTTGTCCTTAATAAGTTGAAGCTCGCTTTGCGATGTAGCAAGTGCTGCATCAAGGCGAGCTTCTTCATTAGCTGTATCAGCAATTGTCTTTGTTTCAAAAGACAAATCTGGTTGGACAAGCAAGTATGCCTTAGCTACTGCTACACCTGATGATGCGGCGATACCTTTAAGCATAGTTGTCATGATTATTCTGCGAGTCCTTCTTTAGTCATTGTTTCAGCGATTGTTGCGATTGCGTCGTCAGCATCTGCACCTTCAGCTGAAATAGTAACGTCAGCGCCTTGACCAACACCGAGTGACATAACACCCATGATTGATTTAAGGTTTACTGATTTACCTTTGTATTCCAAAGTGATTTCTGATGTGAATTTTGAAGCTGTTTGCACAAGCAATGTAGCTGGACGTGCATGGATACCAGTTTCTGCAACGATGTGGAATTCTTTAGATGCCATTTTTATGGTTCTCCTTAGATGTTTTTTCATTTTTATTGACGATATCTAAAATATCTATCACTCTTGATATTGTACCACAAAACGAAAGGGTTTGCAATATCTGCTGTTAAATTTTCAAGTTTTTTTTCAGGGCTACTTTTGAAGCCTTACTACTATCCGCTTCATTTCCTGATCAAATTAATATTTTTTAAACTACTTTTATACTCTTTAAAATTTAAAAAAACTGTCAGTTTTGACAGCTTTTAATTTTATTTATTTTTACTTTCAGCTTCGTAAATTTCTTGAACGAGCGCTTCTGTTTTATCCCAACCTAAACATGGATCGGTAATTGATTTACCAAAAACTTCTGGCTTATCTTGACGACCATCTTCAAGATATGATTCAATCATAAAGCCACGAACGTTTTGGCGGATTTTATCATCCCAATCACGATTGACCAATGTTTGACGGACAATACGGATTTGTTCCATGAATTTTTTACCTGAATTATCATGATTTGTGTCAATGAGAATGAAAGGATTTTTCAAGCCCATTTTTTCATAAATCTCAATTGTTTCAAGCAAGTTATCTGTATAGTAGTTTGGATGGTATTTGCCATTTTCATCTTGTCCACCGCGCAAAATTGCATGTGCCAGTGGATTTCCTGAAGTTTGAACTTCTGCACGACCAAAAAGGAAATCTTGTGATTGTTGCGCAGCATAGATACCGTTGAACATTACTTTTAGGTTTCCTGAAGTTGGATTTTTCAATCCCGTTGGAACATCAATTCCAGAAGCTACAAAACGGTGTTGTTGATTTTCCACAGAACGTGCACCAATCGCATGGTAGCTGACCAAATCATCAACCATTGGCAGATTTTCTGGGTAAAGCATTTCATCAGCAGTTGTCAAACCAGTTTCAGTGATAACTTTGTAATGCAAGTCGCGAACCATTTTGATTCCATTGATTAAGTCAGTATGACCATCCGCATCAGGTTCGTGAATCAACCCTTTATAGCCATCTCCATTTGTACGAGGTTTAGCAGTATAGACACGCATTACCATAAAAATCTTGTCTTTGACTGCTTCTTGAAGTTTGGCTAAACGACGAGCATATTCCAATACTGCTTCTTCATTATCAGACGAACAAGGTCCGATAATCAAAAGCAAACGGTCATCTTCGCCTTTGATAATTGCTTCAAGTTCTTTATCTCGAAGCATCTTTTTTTCTTGTTGCTCACTATTGAGATGACCCAACATCTTAATGGCATCAATATTTATCTTAGGACTTATTTCTTTAAAAGTCATTCTAATTCCTCGTATTTCGCTTTGTTATTTTATCTATTGTATCAAAATTTTAATTAATTCTACATTTATTTGCGTCCATTATTGATAAAAAAATTTACTGACAAAGTTGTCAGTAAATTAATTGGCCTTTTAGGCAATGTGTGTACGTCCATGACAATTTTTAAACTTCTTACCAGAGCCGCATGGGCAAGGGTCATTACGTCCAACATTTTCAAATGAAATTTCTTCACTGACCGAAGTGTCAGGGCCGACATTTGTAATGTTTTCTTGTGAAGCTGTCGTTGTCATTCTTGGCGCTTCCTGACGGATTGCCGTTTGTGGTTGAATTTGTGCTTTCATCATCAAACGAGTGACTTCAAATTCAATCGCACCAATCATATTATTGTACATTTTATATGATTCTTCTTGATACTCAACAATCGGATTATTTTGGGCATAACCACGAAGTCCGACTGATTGACGCATTTGGTCAAGAGCATCAATATGTTCTGACCAGTTATTATCAACCACACGCAAGATAACCGCACGTTGGAATTCTAACTGACGTTCTGGGTCAGCTAATTTTTCCATCTGTGAAGCATAACGACTTTTGACTTTATCAAAAATCAAATCTTTCATTGCTTGTCCTGACAGACCAGTCAATTCAGATAATTCAATTGCCTCTTCTGGCAACATTGTGTTTTGCACTGTTTGTAAGAGATCTTTGACTGTTTCTTCGTCTTTAAGATTCCCTGCAAGTTCATGACCATCAACCTGACGGTCAATTGTCCGTTTGAACATTCCCATCAAAACAGGAGTCATATCTTCTTTAGTCAAGATAACTTCTTGACGTTGCGCATAAATTACTTCACGTTGCTCACGGATTACGTCATCATATTGCAAGACTTGTTTCCGAGAATCATAGTTATTTCCTTCGACACGTTTTTGTGAACTTTCAATCTGACGAGTAATCAACCCAGATTTGATAACAGCATCTTCACCAGAAATACGCATTCTATCTAGGAAAGCTGAAACACGTTCAGAACCAAAACGTTTCATTAATTCATCTTCAAGAGAGAGATAGAATTGTGAAACCCCTGGGTCACCTTGACGTCCAGAACGACCACGCAATTGGTTATCAATACGACGAGATTCATGACGTTCGGTACCAATAACAGCAAGTCCGCGGAATTCAGGATCTGCATGATCAATTACACCAGGACCAAGCTTGATATCAGTCCCACGACCGGCCATGTTGGTCGCAATCGTTACTGCTCCTTGTTGACCCGCATTCATGATGATTTGTGCTTCACGGAAGTGATTTTTCGCGTTCAAAACTTCATGAGGAATTTTCGCTTCAACCAACTTCTTAGAAATCAATTCTGAAGTTTCTACAGCAACAGTACCAATCAAAATCGGTTGACCTTCAGCATGACGACGTTTAATATCATCAATAACTGCTTTAAATTTAGCTTCCAAAGTTGGGTAAAGCAAATCTGGATGGTCTAAACGTTGAACTGGACGGTTGGTTGGAATTGGTGTGATTTGAATATTATAAATCTCACGGAATTCTTCTTCTTCTGTTTTAGCCGTACCTGTCATCCCTGACAATTTTTTATACATCCGGAAGTAGTTTTGGATGGTAATTGAAGCCATTGTTTTTGATTCATCTTGAATTGGCACAGCTTCTTTAGCTTCAATTGCTTGGTGAAGACCATCAGAATAACGACGACCAGGCATCGTACGTCCTGTAAATTGGTCAATAATCAAGACTTCTTGATTCTCATCAACCATATAGTCAATGTCATGAAGCATGATAAAGTTGGCACGCAAAGCATTGTCAACAAAGTGAGTCAAGGCAACATTTTCCATATCATAAAGATTTTCGATTTGGAAGAATTTTTCAGCCTTATCAATTCCTTCTTCAGTTAAAGAAATTGTTTTTGATTGTAAGTCAATCTTGTAATCATCGCCCTCTTCGTAATCAGAAGTTGCAACGTTCAAGTTTTGACCTTTTAAAGTCTTAGTAAATTGGTCAGCGCGATAGTAAAGTGCTGATGAACTTTCGGCTTGTCCAGAAATAATCAAAGGAGTCCGAGCTTCATCGACCAAAATTGAGTCTACTTCATCGACAAGTGCATAGTTAAGTGGTTTTTGAACCATATCTTCAGCACGAGTAACCATATTATCTCGAAGATAGTCAAAGCCAAGCTCAGCTGATGTTGAATAAGTAATATCACAGTTATAAGCTTCACGTTTTTCTTCTGGTGATTTTGAGTTCAAGTTCAAACCAACAGTTAAACCGAGCCAACTATAAAGCTCACCCATTTCAGTCATATCACGAGTTGCCAAGTATTCATTGACAGTAACAACGTGAACCCCTTTGCCTGATAAAGCATTAAGATAAACAGGCATTGTTGCAGTCAAGGTTTTACCTTCACCAGTACGCATTTCAGGAACGTCCCCATTATGCAAGACAATCCCACCCATGATTTGAACATGGAAAGGATACAATCCAAGCACACGACGAGCTGCTTCACGACAAACGGCAAAAGCTTCATAGAGGAGGTCATCAAGACTTTCTCCTTTTGCAATACGTTCTTTCAATTCTGGAGTTTTGGCTTTTAACTGCTCATCTGTCAAGTGTTCCATTTCATCAGCGAAACTTTCAACTTGGAGCGCCATTTTATTGAGTTTTTTGAGCTCTTTTTTGTCGTTTTCGACAAGTTTTCTAATAATATTTGGCATATTTTCTCTTTCACATAAATAAGTGGATATTACAATTAATTGTAACACTTTTACATAGCTTTTACAAACTGAAATACCACAAAACACTCGATTTTTAATTCGGTTTAATGTTGACAAGCAACAAAATTAAGTCTATAATGTTGTTTGTCAACAAAAAAAGAAAGAAGAAATAAAATGACAACATTACTCATCGTCTTAGCCCACCCACACACTGATGATTTCAGTTGGTCTCTTGCTACAACTGAAAAATTCAAAGAAGCTTACCGCCAAACAAACACTTCTGATAAAATAATCATTCGCGATTTATTTGCAGAAAAAGTACCAGCTCTTGATAACGAAACTTTTGCAGCTTGGAAGCGTAATAAATATACTCCCGATTTACTTAATGAGGCTGACAAAAATTTACTCCATCGTCATGAAGAATATTTAGAAGAATTTCTGTCAGCTGATAAATATGTTTTCGTCAATCCTATGTACAATGGCTTTGTCACTGCTGAATTGAAACAATATATCGATGTCATTGCCGTACCTAGAAAGCTTTTCCGTTATACTGAAAATGGTCCGATTGGTTTACTTGAAGGAAAAAAATCACTTCATATCCAATCCGCTGGCGGTTTTTATCATAATGAACAAGATCCAACCCATATGGCGAATGATTTAGGAGCTGCCTATATTGACCAAACAATGAAAATGGTGGGAATTACTGACGAAAATCGCAAGCAACTCTTCGTAGAAGGATATGCTCGCTATCCAGAACGTTCTGCTGAATTGAAAGAGAAAGCGTTCACTAATGCAGAAAAAATTGGACAAAGTTTCTGAGACCTCACTTTCTTATCTAAATATCCCTCACCTCTTTCATTAGACTTTTTACTCGCTCGTTAAAGTGGTTTTGCAAACCATCATCGGTCTTCTTTGGTCAGCCAAAATCAGCCCTAGGAAATCTATTTCGTATGGCTGGCTGTGATATAATATAAGAATGGATAAAATGAACTCAGCAAACTTGGACAAAAAAATTTCAAAGGAATTGCATGAACTGCGTCATGCAACTGACAATCGCTCTCAAGAAAGAAAATGGATTTTAGAGCAAGTAAATGATGACAAACTAGAAAAAGAAGTTTTGACTCTGTCAGTTGTCGCTCTTCACATTTTATCGGCCCTAACCAAAAAAGATTTAACTGGTATTGAATTAGCTACAAAATTATCAGTCACTCGTGGGGGAGTGACCCGTGCTGTTCAAAATTTAATAAAACATCAGTTTCTAACAACTTATCAAGCGGATAATGATAAAAAGAAAATTTACTACCATATCACAACTAAAGGCTTAAAAGTGGCAAGTATCCATGATAAGATGCACAAAATCATGGATTTAAAGCTTGGACAAATTTTTGATAAATACAACGAAAATGAAAAATCAATCATTTTAAATTTTCTGTCTGATTTCAATCTAACAGAAGGACAAATTTTTGATTCGACGCAGACTGATAAAAAACTCTAGCAAAATATTTTGCTAGAGTTTTTTATTTTTTTATTTTGCTTCGTAATGAAAATCAGGGTTTAATTCTTTATCAAGTTCAGCAAAAGCAACTTCCATTCGGCGGTTAACTTCGGCAATTCCCTCTTCATTCATCTTTTTGATATCTGAAATATCAATGGGGTGACCAACATTAATGGCAACTTTTTGACGTTTGAAAATTCCTTTCATTGTCAGAGGTCCTTGATAAACGGCTGGTACGATACGAACTTTTGCCATTTTAGCAATGACCGCAACGCCACCTTTCATTTCGGCACTATGACGGCTACCTGAAGGGAACATAATCATTGATTTATCTGATTCTTTAAGCATCTTAACGGCATGTTTTAAGGGTTTAGTCCCTGGGTTTTCACGGTCAACCGGAAAAGCACCACACATTTTAATCCACCAACCGCCAAATCCTTTAAACAATTCTTTTTTGGCCATGAAAATAAATTGTTTTGGACGAGTCGCAAAAGCAAACCATACTGGCTCCCAAGCCATTCGGTGGGGGGCGACTAATATATAATTTTCATCTTTAGGAATCCGGTCGATATTGTAATATTTACTTTTTCCATTAAAAATGAAAAGTAAAAAGGCGACAAGATTGCGTAAAAAGACATAGAAGATTCGATGTTGTTTTTCATATTCTTTCATTTTAGATAGTTTACTCCTCATATCATAAGTTGCTGATAACTTCCCTATTTTAACTTATTTTAGCTATTTTAGCAATTTTTGTCAGCTCCAAAATAATGACAAAAAAATGGTCTCAAAAATTTTGAAACCATTTTTTGTAATCTCTAAGTTAATTTTTTTATTTTTCGTCTTATTTCTTTTTGCGACGATTTCCATAAGCAAAATAAATCGCAATTCCAATAAGGAACCAAATTCCAGAATAAAGTTTGGCTTGAACATCCAGTCCCCAAAAGACAAATAATGACCCAATAAAACCAAGAGCTGGTAGTACTGGATAAAAAGGCATTTTATAAGTTGCTTCTGGTAAATCTTTTCCTTGACGACGACGGAGCGAATAAATTCCAAGAGTTACAAACATGAAGGCAATCAAAGTTCCGGCTGAGATAAGTTGAGCAAGAAAAGCAAAGGGGAAGAATGCCCCGATGACAATAGCAACAATGGCTAAGGTCCACACACCATTTGCTGGAAGATTTCGAGCATTCATTTTACCTAAACCTTTAGGCAAAAGTCCATCGCGTCCAAAAGCATAAAGCAAACGTGAACCTGCAAGGACCATTCCCAAAAGAGCGATAAACATTCCGGCAAGTGCAATCGCTGTGACAACTTCTGATAAAACAGAATAACCTGATTGTTGAAGGGCCCAACCAACTGGCGCTGCATTTCCTGCATAGGCTGAGTAAGGATGCATCCCTACAAGTACCAAGGTTACTGCTGCAAATAGAACAACAGCAATGAGGAGTGAGCCAATAATTCCACGAGGCATTGTTTTTTGGGGATTTTTAGCTTCCGCTGAATTGGCGGCAATTGAATCAAAACCAATATAGGCCAAGAAAATCATCGACACCCCAGACCAAATCCCCGAGAAGCCACCAAAACCTGTTTTCGGATTGTGTGGCGGAATAAATGGATGGTAATTTGCTGGCTTAATGACCGTAATCCCAACAATGATGAAAGCAATAACCGCTGCCACTTTGAGCACAACAAGAATTTGACTGATTCGTCCAGCATCAGATGCTCCACGAAAGACAATAATTGCCGAGAGCAAAATGACCAAAAGTGAAATAATATCAACGATTCCACCGTCTGTACCGAAAGGGTTGGCCAATACTTTTGGCAGATGGAAACCAAGTGGGGCCAGCAATTGCTGAAGATTTGCTGAGAAACCTGAGCCAACAAAGGCAACAGCAATAAAATATTCCGCAAGCAAAGCCCAACCAGCAATCCAACCAAAACCTTCGCCAAATAAGACCGAAATCCAAGAATAGGCTGAACCAGCAAAGGGCATTACTGTTGACATTTCAGCATAAGCCAAGGCCACAAAACCAGCGACCAAAGCGGCAAGTAGATAAGAAAAGACAACCCCTGGGCCCGCAAATTGAGCGGCAACTTGTCCTGGCAAGGTAAAGATAGAAGTTGAAATAATTGTTCCAACACCTAGTGCAAGAAAATCACGTGTGGTTAGTACCTGATTATAATGTTTATCTGCATCACGATAAAGCTCAAAATCTGCT
This sequence comes from Lactococcus cremoris subsp. cremoris NBRC 100676, assembly GCF_001591705.1. GTDB lineage: Bacteria > Bacillota > Bacilli > Lactobacillales > Streptococcaceae > Lactococcus > Lactococcus cremoris. Next base: position 15,872 of record NZ_BCVK01000019.1, read on the forward strand.
TTTCTCATAAATCCCATAATAAATCCTCATTTTTCTGAATTTGTAACTAAATAATTTCAATAAACTGTATTTTACCGAATTGTCAGACAATTGTCAAGAATTAACTTTATGTAGTATAAAATTTTTTTCAAAAAAATACTGACAGATTCGTCAGTAAATTATTTTATTAAAATCAATTTCTGTCAGTACTTCTGGTGCTTTCAGATGATAAGTTTTTAGACCTGCTGCCTGTGCTCCTAAGATATTGTCCGCATTGTCATCAATAAATAAAGTTTCATCAGCCTTTAAATTGGACTGACGGAGAACCTCGTGAAAACTTTCAACTGTTGGTTTTCTTAAATGTAATTCATGTGAATAATAGGCTTTTGTAAAATAAGTTGCTAAAGGCTGACCCATTTGTTCGATACAACGTTGCTCAAAACATTTAGCATGAATAGCGTTGGTATTTGAGAAAAGATAAAGTGAAAAATCTGCTGACAAGTCTGTCAGTAAATTCATTCGTTCTTTTTGAAAATCTTTTAGAATTAAATTCCAATTTTCTTCAATTACTTCGTCTGTAAGCTGGCTTTTAGTCGCTTTTCTAAACTCATCGTAGAAAACGTCTGGTGATATAAGTCCTAATTCTAGTTCTTCAAAAAAATCAACTTGTTTTTGTGGATTAAAGTAGCTAGAAAAATCCTTGACGCCAAGTTGCTCAAAAGAATTAATCATTCGCGTAAAACCTAAATCTAAAATTACGCCACCCAAATCAAATATAATATTTTTTACAGTCATTATTAACCTTCTTTCAAATAGGGAACACCGATAGAACGTGTCGCAGCATAAACTTCTTCTTCCTGATTTCGGTCATTGACCATGCGGAATAAAAAGTTAAAAACCGGAACAATCACAAAGAGCCAATGACCATAAAATGGAAAAATAATGGCAATTATCATGATTGCAATATTCATTAGAATTGTTGAAAATAGTCGGATTGTCCAGACACGACGCCAAAATTTAAAAGATTTTGGCATCTTACGAAAATGATCTTTAGTAATCGAATAACTTAAAAGCTCTTGCTGAAGTAAAATTACAATCAAAACCAAACCAAAATTAAAAGCACTAAATGAAGTTGGAGCAACCATAATCCACTTGGTCAAAAGTGGGATGAGTGAAAGTAAGCCGATAAAGATAAAATCTTGAACAATGATTTTTCCGTAATTTCTTCTGTCAGTGCAAAAATCTTGTGACGATTGAACCAAAAATTAGCAGTAACAACAAAACTCACCAGAAAAATACCGGCAGAACTCAGAAATCCCCAATAACCTTGATTACCAGAAGGCACTGGAATTTCAAGAAGCATAATTGTAATGATGACCGCAATAATTCCGTCAGCAAATGCTTCAATGTGATGACGTAATTTTTGTTTTCTGAGTTTTTCATCCTCTAAAGCATGCCTGGTCATTGATTCTTGCAATTCCTCACTGGTCATTTTTGCATATTGAGGATGCGTATTGAGAAACTCTTCTTTAAGTTCTTCACGCGCTTGAATCATCTCCGGATTGCTTTGCATTTCCTCAATTTTTCGTTTCTGACGCTCAGTCATCTTTTTATTTTGCTGTTTTCTGGCCTGTTCTTTTGAATAATCTTCATCAAGCGATTGAATAATATTATTTTGCCAAATTTCCCCCACTTGGTCAGACTGCTCAGATTTTTTTAAGTTTTGAAAAGTTTTGGTTTTACTGACAGAGCGAGCAGGAGCTTGTTTTTTAACTCTACTCTTTTGCAATCTTTTAGGCATTTTTTCTAGCTTCTTTCGTATCTAAAATAATCGTGACAGGGCCATCATTTATCAATTCAACTTGCATGTCTGCACCAAAAACACCTGCTTTAACTGGCACAATCTGAGCTAAACTGTCATTGAATTTTTCATACATTGCTTTAGCAAAATAAGGTTTTCCTGCCGCAGAAAAGCTCGGACGGTTACCTTTTTTAGTTTCCGCATACAAAGTAAACTGAGAAATTGATAATATTTCTCCTTGAATATCTTGAACAGAGAGATTCATTTTATCAGCTTCATCTGAAAAGATTCTCATTTGAGCAATTTTACGCACCGCATAGTCCAAATCAAAATTGCTGTCAGCATCTTCAACTCCAACAAAAAGCAAAAAACCCTGATTAATCTTTTCTTTAATTTTTCCATCAATACTGACAGAAGCTGACTTTACTCGTTGAATTACTATTTTCATAATACTTAATGTTTCACTCCTATGTTAATCTCTTTACTGACAGTATAGCATAAAAAAGCTATTTTATTTACCTGAGTTTAATCGATTTTTTAAGTCAATCCTCTATTTTTCATAAACCACCTTGCCAATAAAAAAAATGCTCACCTAGTCAATAAGATAGCAAGAATCCTTGACATCATAGCACTCTTTAGGTATTATCATTAATAGATATAAGACTTTTTAAAGATTAATAAACTACAAGAATAATTAAGGAAAAAAAATGGAAGAATTAGCTATTGTTGTCCCCGTCTATAATGAACAAGAAACGATTGAACTTTTCGTCCGAGAGGTAAACAAAAAAACAGAAAACCTTGAAATTAAAAAAAATTTTTACTTTGTAAATGACGGTTCTAGTGACCAAACTCTTCCTTTATTAAAAAAAATAGCAAGACAAAATGATAATATCAACTATATTAGCTTCTCAAGAAATTTTGGGAAGGAAGCAGCTTTACTCGCAGGACTGCAAGCCACTAAAGAATCCCTTATCACTGTCATGGATGTTGATTTACAAGATCCGCCAGAACTTCTCGTCCCTATGTATCATAAGCTAAAAGAAGGCTACGATGCAGTGGGTGCCCGTCGCATTTCTCGCAAAGGTGAAGCCTTAATTGTCTCCCTTTTTTCGAACCTTTTTTATAAAATTATTAATAAAGTTTCTACCACGCCAATCGTTGAAGGGGCACGAGATTTTCGCTTAATTACTCGGCAATTTGTCGATAGTATTTTAGAGCTAAGAGAAAGCAATCGCTTTTCAAAGGGCTTATTCTCTTGGGTAGATTATAAAGTCACCTATTTAGAATATGAAAATCATGAATGAAGTGCTGGGCAGACTTCTTGGTCTTTTAGACAACTTCTTAGTTATTCTATTGATGGGATTATAAACTTTTCCGAAACACCTCTCAATATCGCAACTTTTGTTGGTTTTATCAGTTTTTTAGCTTCCGTCCTACTCAGTATCTTTTATCTTCTTAAAACACTAATTTTTGGCGACCCCGTTCAGGGCTTTCCGACCCTCATTGTCCTGATTTTACTTTTAGGGGGCTTACAGTTACTTTCCTTAGGAATTATAGGTAAATACATTGCTAAAATTTTTCTTGAAACTAAAAGACGTCCCAATTACATTATTAAAGAATCCAATATAAAAGAGCTTGACTAAGTCAAGCTCTTTTTTTAAGCATTTGTCCGTTTTACCGAATAAACATCAGGAGTCATTTTGATTTTATCAACAATCAAAGTTAAATCTGATAAATTTTTAATCCCTAAAGCGATATGAATATTCGCCATTTTTTTATCTTTTGTTGGTTGAGCATTTATCGAAATCAAATTTTTAGTCGAATTTGATAAAACTTGCATCACATCATTGAGCAATCCTGGACGATTAAATCCATAGACATCAATATTAGCAACATATTCTTTGACCAAGTTCTCTGAATCATCCCATTCAACTTCAACAAGTCTTTGTTCAAAGTCTTCCATACTGCGCACATTTTGACAATCCGCCCTGTGAACAGAAACGCCTCGACCTTTTGTAATATATCCAACAATCTGGTCACCCGGAACTGGATTACAACATTTGGCAATCCGAACAAGTAGACTATCAATACCAGAAACGCTAACACCCCCGTCGTGGCGGATTTTCATGATATTTTTACTTGATTCGCGTTTAACTTCACCCTTCATCAGCTCTTCAGCTTCAGCTTTTTGTTTAGCTCTCTCAGCTTCACGGCGTTCATTTTCAGTTAAACGATTAGCAATCGTTGTCGCTGAAAGTTCACCAAAACCAATTGCCGCGTACAAAGCTTCGGCATTGCGATAACTAATCTTATTGAAAACTTCATCAAGGTGTTTTTTATCTAAATACTGATTTGGAACAAAGCCAGCTTCTTCCAAAGCTTCTTGCAACATTTCACGGCCTTTATTAACCGACAATTCTTTGTCTTGGTTTTTAAAGAATTGCTTAATTTTATTTCGAGCCTTATTGGTTTTAACTAAATTAATCCAATCACGACTTGGTCCAAAAGAGCTTGAGCTGGTAATAATTTCAACTCGGTCCCCTGTTTTTAATTGAACAGATAAAGGTTTCATACGTCCATTTACTTTAGCACCCGTCGCATGATCTCCAACTTTAGTGTGAATCGCATAAGCAAAGTCAATTGGACCAGAGCCTCTAGGGAGTTCTTGGACTTCACCATTCGGAGTAAAGACATAAATCTTGTCTGATAAGATATCTTCTTGAACTGCTTTAACAAAATCTTCGGCTGAGTCGCCAGCTTCTTCGCGCAATTCGACTAATTCATGAATCCAATTCAATGTTTCTGAGATTTCATGAACATCAACTTTTGATTTAATTCCTTGTTTGTAAGCCCAGTGAGCGGCAACCCCATATTCCGCAATTTGGTGCATTTCCCGCGTTCTAATCTGGAATTCCATTGGCCCTTTTGGTCCATAAACTGTCGTATGGACAGATTGATAGCCATTGGCTTTCGGATTGGCAATATAATCTTTAAAACGTCCTGGCATTGGCTTCCAGAGGTCATGAATATATCCCAAAGTTGTATAAACATCGCTTGTTGTTTCAGTGATACAGCGAATAGCAATCAAGTCATAGATTTCATCAAAGCGTTTTTTCTTATCGTGCATTTTACGATAAATAGAATAAATATGCTTCGGACGTCCATAAATTTCGGCATCCACTCCTGCTTTTTCCACACGTTCTTGTAATTTCCCAATCACTTCCGTAACGAGCGCTTCGCGAGCAGTCCGTTTTTCATTCATAAGACCACGAATGCGATAAAATTCCGCTTCTTCAAGATAACGGAAGGATAAATCTTCTAATTCCCACTTAATACTGGCAATCCCTAAACGATGAGCAAGGGGGGCATAGATTTCCATTGTTTCACGTGAAATCCGTTTTTGTTTATCTGGACGAAGATGTTTAAGCGTACGCATATTATGCAAACGGTCGGCCAGTTTAACCAAAATAACACGGATATCCTTGGACATAGCCATTAGCATCTTCCGATGGTTCTCTGCCAATTGTTCTTCGTGTGACTTATACTCAACTTTACCTAACTTGGTAACACCATCTACTATTTCAGCAATTTCATCGCCAAATAACTCTTGCAGGTCACCCTGAGTAAAATTAGTATCTTCAACGACATCATGCAAAAAACCACAGGAAACGGTAACGGCATCCAGTTTTAATTTGGCTAATATTCCTGCAACTTGGGTAGGATGAACAAAATAGGCTTCGCCAGAAGCACGATATTGGTCGGCATGGGCAAGTGAAGCACAGGCAAGTGCTTTTTCTACGAGTAAAAGGTCAGTTTCATTCATGTATTCAGAGCAGATATTGACAACTTCTGCTCCGGTTAAGACTGGTTCTGAAGGCATAGCTTGATATACTAGACCATTTTAAAAATAAACTTTAAAATGGTGGCCAGTTTTCCTCCTTATTGGATTAATATATTATCTCATCAAATTTTATAAGTTAAGGTTGATTTCACTTAATTTAATCTATTCTATCACATTTGCAAGTTAAGCAAAAGGATGACTCTTAAAAATATAAAGATAAAACTCCGATTATTCGGAGTTTATTTATTTTTTTCATTATAATCAGTCGCTGGTTGAATCATTTGCATCATTTCTTCAGCAGTGGTGCTACTCATCATTCTAAAGCGTGGCAGTGTTAATAGACCATCACTTTCTTTGGCCGCTTGGGCGACAACACCATTACGTCCTGGATCAAGAAGTCCAAATTTATAGCCTAATTCAGTTGATAAGCTTAGGGTATTTTGGTTGTAGCCACCGGCTGGATAACAAATCATATTGGTTTGCTGGTTCAGATTTTTGTCAAGGTCAGCTTTTGATTGTTCTAGCTCCGTTCGTTGGTCCTCTAAAGTTTGCGTTCCTAAATCAGGATGACTGACTGTATGACTTCCAAAGTCAACAAGTCCGCTTGCTTTCATTTCTTTGATTTGCTCCCAACTCAAAATTCCTCCTTGAGCTTTATTCACAAATCCTGTGATAATGAAATTCGTAGCATGCATATTATATTTTTTCAGTAATGGGAAAATATCAGTATACATGGTCACTGAACCGTCATCAAAAGTAAGCCAAACCATTTTGTCACTAGGTTTTTCTTTGGTCGTCAGAATTTTTTGGGCATCCGTTCCACTGACTGTCGTATAACCTTGACTTTTCAGTGCTTTTAACTCCTTTTCAAAGGTAACAATATTGATGTTGTTACTATCTTGTGGCAATTGGTCAGCTCTTGAAGTGACATAATGGAACATCAAAATAGGCAATTGATTTTCGTTAGTTCCAGTGAGCCATTTTGTTTCTTTAGGTTGAGAAGAACTAGATGGGACAGTGCTTTTGGTTTTTTCTTGTCTTGAAGTTTGACTACTTTTTTGGCTAGTATTTGCTTTAGGACTTAGCAGATGAACGGCAGCAAAAGCAATTGCAATTATTCCAATTAAAAGAACGAAAACTGTGAGGACTGAAGCCCAGCGAATTCGTTTTTTGTTACTTTGTACACGTTTTTTCATAATCGATTTCCTAAAAATTTTTTCTTTATTTATAATAATTCAAAATAAGCTGATATACTTGATAAAGCGTATAAGGGAGCTGTTTCTGCTCGCAATATTCGTGGTCCTAAGCCAATCATTTTTGCCCCTAGATTCTCAAATTTTGCAATTTCATCAGGACTAATTCCACCTTCTGGCCCAAAAATAATCAGGACTTTTTGATTTGCTGACAGCTCGGTCAGTGCTTGTTTAAACATTGATGTTTCGCCCATTTTTGCCGACTCTTCATAGGCTACAAGAACCTGGTCAAAATCAGAAAATTGCTCTGTCAATCTAGAAAATTGGTCAAATAATTGAATTTTAGGAATCAATTGTCTGCGAGATTGCTCGGCGGCTCCTAGAGCAACTTTTTCCAATTTTTCTTGTTTTTTTGTCAGTTTTTTGTGGTCCCATTTACTGACAGAAGCTTTAAAAGGTGCTGACCAAATGGCTGTGGCGCCTAATTCAGTTGATTTTTCAACAATAAAATCTAATTTATCACCTTTAGGAAAACCAACTGCAACTGTGACTTGGACAGGTAATTCTGATGAATCTGTCAGTAATTCAATCAGTCTGACCGACTGGTCAGCTGGCGAAATAATTTCTGACAGGCCAATTTTCCCCTCTTCAAAAACTAAGCGTAACTGATCACCGGCCTGTGCCCGCATGACCGTAAAAATATGGTGAGCTGCTGCTTGGTTTTCAATGGTAAATTTTTCACCGATTTTTGGTAATTCTTTAAATACAAAATATTGGTTAGCCATTTTCTCTTCCAATCATCTATTTCATAAAATTCATTTCAATGAATTGTTTACTTTATTTTATCATTTGCTAAAAGATAAAGCACTCATTTCCGAGGTCCTAATATGATTTAAATGAAATTTTATCCTCCAATTACCCCTTCCCGATTTTCCGTTTTCTTGAAAATCAGACAGTTCCATTCGCCTTGAATCAAGCGTGTTTCAAGGAAAAATCCAGCATTTTCTGCTGATGCAATGACCATATCGGCTTTGTCAGCAATAATTCCTGACATAATGAGATAACCTTCTTCTTTAACCAAGCGGAAAGCATCGTCCGTCATTAAAACAAGAATATCAGCTAAAATATTGGCCACAATCACGTCCGCTTTTTTATCAATTCCTTCAAGAAGGTTGTTTGCTGACACATGAATTTTTTCATGACCAGGGTTGAGTTCAATATTTTCTAAAGCCACGCGCACAGCCACTTCATCAATATCGTAAGCAAAAATTTCTGCCGCGCCAAGATAAGTCGCTGCAACAGATAGAACTCCTGAACCCGTTCCGACGTCAAGCAGAGTTTCACCACCGCGCAAAACTTGCTCCAAAGCATAGAGTGACATTTTGGTCGTTGGATGTGTCCCAGTCCCAAAAGCCATTCCTGGATCAAGTCGAATCAATTTTTCAGAACCTGTCGCCAGGTAATCCTTCGTCCAACTTGGGACAATCGTTAAATCATGAGTGATACGTGCCGGTTCAAAATATTTTTTCCAAGCTTCTGCCCAATTTGTTTCTGACAGATTATTTGTTGTTACTGACAAACCTGTCAGTGAAAAATAATCAGCTAAATTGGCGATTTTATGTTCAATTTCGGCTTTTAATTCCACAATTGGCATATTTTCTGGATAATAAGCCGTGATGTCAACGAGTTCAGATTGCTCAATTTCGGGTAAAACTTCCCCAAATTGGTCTTCGTGATTGAGGTAATCAGCGCTGTCATTGATTTCAACACCCGCCGAACCTGCTTCTATCAGCAAAGCTGAAATAGCTTCTTCGGCTTCACGACTGATTTTTATAGTGATTGAGTTCCAGTTATTCATTTTTATTTCTTTCTATGGTTTATCCCTACCAACAAACCGATTCTTTCCCAGCAAAAAACCAATGGCCCGTGCCACATTTCGCTCGATGGCTTCATCTGTCTTCAATCTGGCGATATAGCGGTTAATTTCAAGTTGTTTAGAAGCTGTCAATTGTTCAAATACTTCTTTTGCTTCCAGATTTTTGGCTAATGCTTCGCTCAGCACTTGGGGTTGTTTGACCATTCGCGGCTCTGAATCATAAGCAATTGTAAAATCTACCAACTCACCAATTCTTTTTGGAGAATTTTTTAGCATGGTCGTATTCACATACAAACGCCAATCCCCTTTGAAAAACATGAGATTTTGCTTGTAATCCTTGCCATTAACCTGACCACAAATGGCAATGGGCGATTTTTTTCGGCCTGAATCGATAAAAATATGTTGCAAAATATCTATCGGCAGAGCCACAAAGGGATTAATGCCGATAATTTCAAGCTCGGCTTGAAATTTATAAATGGTCATCATTATTTTTCCTCAAAATCAGATGATTGAAAAACGAAATCGCCGCAAATTCAGGCTTGTCACAAACTTCCCATTCGACTTTAAACATTTTATCTGCCCAATCAGGTTCTATTTTAAACTCATTAGGCTGTAAAGCCCAGAAAGTCCGCAAACCGTAGGTTTTATGAATCTTTAGAGAACTGTCGGTAGATAATAAATCTGCCAGCTCATAATAATGAATCTTACCAAACATTTGATTGGTTTTTGACGAGCCTGTCAGTAAATCATGAGCTTCATCGAGCGCATTTTCAAAGACAATTTTCTGCATCAAGGCCCCCGCATAATTATGTTTGACAATCGAAATCAGCCCATTTTTACTGAGCAGTCTGTCAAATTCACGCAGTATTTCCGCACGTTCATCTGATGCATACTCAAAAACATTATGACATATAATGAGGTCAAAACCTTCGTCATTAAATTTTCTGAGCTCAGAAAGTCCGCCAGTAATTTGCTGATAATGATTGGTTTGCTGACGATTTTTCACCATTTCAGAATTTGGCTCAATGGCAATCACACTATTTCTGTCAGCCAAATGATTGGCATTCCAACCAAATCCTGAACCAAAATCCAAAATTTTCTTATCTGTCAGTGAAATTTCTGCTGACAGCTGCTCCCAAACCATGCGATAGTAAAGTTGCATCCAAGGGCTTTCCCACTGGTCAAAATAATTTTGCAAACTTGCTTTCATTTTTCACCTTTTCTCACTTGTCAGTCTAAAAGTTCATTTTTCAAGTTTTTTCAGTTCTCGTTTCATTTTCGCAACAAATTTTTTTGCTGACGAAAAATCTTCATCATCAATATATTCAGCATTGTTTCTGAGCTCTTCAATCCAATCCAAAATCTCTGAATTAAATTTATTTACATTGTATTTTTTAAATTTCGTCAGTAGAATTTCGAGTGTTTTTGCCAGTTGTAAACTTCGATAACGACGCTCTGAGCGGCGTTTTGCCAGAGTCACTTTATAATCTTGTTGTGGATTTTCCCAAGGATATGGTGTTTGAGTCATTTTTCTCCTAATACTGTTTAACTACTAATTTTTAGGAAAAATTAGAGATGAACTTGTATAAGATTAATCAGGAATTACAAAATTCGTGTCGTCCATTCTTCACAATTAATGACATCAGAAACCAAGCCTTCATAAAATTCAGGTTCATGTGAAACCATCAAAACGGTTCCTGGATATGCAATAAGTGCGCGTTTAAGTTCATCTTTGGCGTCCACGTCCAAATGGTTAGTCGGTTCGTCCAAGATGAGAATATTTGATTCTGTATTCATCAATTTAGCAAAACGTAATTTTGCTTGCTCTCCTCCAGAAAGTACATAAACACGAGATTCAATTTGCTTAGCCGTTAAGCCAACGCGTGCCAGTGCTCCGCGGAGTTCCGCTTGATTCCAGCTTGGATATTCGTCCCATAAATCATCAAGAACTGTCTTTTGCGATGGATTTTTGATTTCTTGCTCATAATAAGCAATCTCTTGGAAATTTCCTTTTTCAACTTCCCCATCAAGACTTGGAATCAAGCCCATTAAGCTCTTAAGCAAGGTTGATTTCCCAATCCCGTTGGAACCAATAAAAGCAATTTTTTGTCCAGATTCTACTTTTAAATTAATTTCTGACGACAAAGGTTCGTTATAACCAATGACTAAATCTTTAGCTTCAAAAATCAGACGACTTGGTTTACGGCTAAATTTAAAGTCAAATTGTGGTTTTGGTTTTTCAGAAATCGTTTCAACGATTTCCATTTTCGCCAATTTTTTCTCACGAGCTTTCGCTTGTCCAGAAGTTGCCACATTCGCTTTTTTACGAGCAATGAAATCTTTGAGCTTAGCTTGTTCAGCCACCTGTGCATTATGCAAAGCTTCAAGTTGCGCTTTTTTCTCTTCAAATACCCGTTCAAATTCTGCATAACCCATTGAATAACGCGTAATCCCAAGACCATGCACATGATAAATAATATTGACCACTTCGTCCATAAAAGGCACATCATGCGAAATTAAAATAAAAGCATTCTCATAGTTTTTCAGATAATTTTTCAACCATAAGATATGTTCTTCATCCAAATAGTTCGTTGGTTCGTCCAAAAGCAAAATGTCAGGTTTTTCAAGCAAGAGTTTACCAAGCAAGATTTTCGTTCTTTGCCCACCAGAAAGTTCGGCCACATCTTTATCTAAAAGTGGCGTTAAACCAAGACCTCGAGCCGTTTCTTCAACTTTTGCATCAATCAGATAAAAATCACTATTATCTAATTCTTCTTGAAGTTCTCCGACATTTTCAAGTGCTGCATTCATTTCATCTTCTGACATTTCTGCCATTTTCAGGTAAGTATCATTGATTTCTTCCTCAATATCAAAAAGATATTGAAAGGCCTCAGCTAGTGCTTCACGGGTTGTTTTACCTTTTCCAAGTGCCGCATGCTGGTCCATGTAGCCTACACGGTGCTTTTTCGACCAGATGACTTTTCCCTCATCAGGAACCAACGTTCCTGTGATGATATTCATAAAAGTCGATTTACCCTCACCATTTGCCCCAACAAAACCGATATGCTCGCCTTTAAGCAAACGGAAACTCACATCTTCAAAAATGGCACGGTCACCAAAACCGTGGGATAGATTTTTTACATTTAAAATACTCATTGTTTATTTGTTAATTCTTTCTAAAATTTTTAGTAGCGCGGATATTTATAAAAGTCTGTTTCCGATAGACCAGAAAGGCCACTTTCAAAAGCTTCTTTATCCCATTTTACAGAAAATTCTTCCGCAGATTCATCGGCTAAGAAATCCATCAAATCATCTAAACCTTGGTCAGCACTTTCCTGTAAAAATTGAGCAAAATAAGTCAAAAATTCACGAGATAAGCCCTTATCAGTGTAAGGAATTGCTGCTAGATAGTCATTCTCATCAAAACTTGACTTTGCAGGATTGTAGAAAATTATCGCATCTTCATAGACAATATTTTCATCAGATTCAACACCCTCTGCGTCAGTTAACAGTGTTCCAGAAGTGTTTTCCGCTTCTAGCAAAAAGCTAATTTCCACCGCAAAATTACGCTTGTCCCAATTCATCTCAAAATCATAAGAAAATCCTTTTTCCAAGACTTCTTCTAAAACATCTAAAAATCCAAATTTGGCCATTGTTCACACCCTCTTCATATTATGTTAAAATAATTATAACAAAAATTTGCTCTATAAAAGCAGCAAGACTTAATAAATAAGTCTTTTAAAAGCACTTTTTTATATTTAATAAAACAAAATGGATAGTTTTTTCTTTTTTATCCCTTACTTTTTAGAATTTGGAGATATATTAATGGAAATTAGAAAAATAGAACCTCGTGACTTTGTCAAAGTCGCTCAACTCGAAAACGAAAATTGGACCTTGGCTTCTACCCGACATATCATGGACTCATCAGCAGAGAAAATCATCAGCAAAATCATGAGCGGGACCACTTATTTGTTAGCTGAAGAACATGGTGAAATTCTTGGAATCCTTGATTATGGTTTTCGCCATAAATCAGTCTTTGGCAAGCATATCGTCACTTTTGGCCTCATGACCGCAAAAGAAGCCCGAGGTAGAGGAATTGCGACAGCATTGATTAATTTTTTTATTGATTTAGCTCAAAAAGAAGGCTTCAAAAAAATTACAATTCAAGTGATGGGCTCAAATCCGGCTGCTCTGGCGCTTTACAATAAACTCGGCTTTGTTGAAGAAGGGCGCTTGAAAAAAGAATTTTTCATTGATGGAGATTATGTTGATGACTGCTTCTTAGCTTTTTATCTTGATAAAAGCCTCATGTAAATTTGGTTTACACTGCTTGTAAACTTATTGATTGGAGAATGATATGGTACAAAATCTTGCAAGACGAATGAGACCTCGCAATATCGATGAAATTGTTGGTCAAAGACATTTAGTTGGTAAAGGAAAAATCATCCGCAGAATGGTGGAAACTCAACTTCTTTCAAGTATGATTCTCTATGGCCCTCCAGGCATCGGTAAAACTTCAATTGCTTCAGCAATTGCTGGAACCATGAACATTGCTTTTAGAACATTTAATGCAACAACCGATACTAAAAAAAGGCTCCAAGAAATTGCTTCTGAAGCAGAATTTTCTGGTCAGCTTGTTTTACTTCTTGATGAAATCCATCGTTTAGATAAACCAAAACAAGATTTTCTTTTACCACTTTTAGAAAACGGACAAATTATATTAATTGGAGCAACGACCGAAAATCCTTATTTTTCAGTCGTACCCGCCATTCGCTCTCGTGTTCAAATTTTTGAACTGAAAGCTCTTGAACCAGAGGATTTAGAATCTGCTGTAAACCTAAGTTTACAAGATAAAGAACGAGGATTTGATTTTGATGTGACTATTGACGATGATGCGCTCTATTTCTTAGTTCACTCAACCAATGGAGACTTACGTTCTACATTCAATGCCTTAGAATTAGCTGTTCTTTCTTCAAACGAACACCGCGTTACCCTAGATGATATGGAAAATTCTTTGCAAAGAAAAGCAGCAACTTTTGATAAGGATGGGGATGCTCATTACGATTTGCTGTCTGCTCTGCAAAAATCAATTCGTGGATCTGATGTCAATGCAAGTTTACACTATGCTGCACGTTTGATTGAGGGAGGGGACTTACAAAGTCTAGCACGTCGTTTGACTGTCATGGCCTATGAAGATATTGGTTTAGCCAACCCCGATGCTGCAGTACATACCGTTACAGCCTTATCAGCAGCTGAGAAATTAGGGTTCCCAGAGGCACGGATTCCTCTTGCCAATATCATTATTGATTTGGCCTTATCTCCAAAATCAAACTCAGCTTATTTAGCAATGGACGAAGCCCTTTCGGACTTGGGAAAATACGGAAATCTTGCTGTGCCCTCGCATTTACAAGATGGTCATTACGCCGGAGCTAAAGAATTAGGACGGTCTGTAGAATATCAATATGCTCATAATTTCCCAGACCACTGGGTAAATCAACAATATTTACCAGATAAAATTAAAAATGCAGATTACTTCCGACCGGATGATATGGGGAGATATGAAAAAGCCCTCCATAGTCGGAAAGAATGGATTAATGAACAAAAAAAGAGGAGCTGACAAATTTGTCAGTAAATATAAAGTCTTAACATTTACTGACAGAAAGTGAAAAAGATGACAGAAGAAATCACTCAACTCAAATTATCAACAATTGTCAAAAACCCCTATCAGCCTCGTCTCGTTTTTGATGAGGACCGCTTAAGAGAACTGGCCAATTCTATCAAAGAAAATGGTGTTCTACAGCCGATTATTGTTCGTAAATCGAAGTTAATTGGTTATGAATTATTGGCAGGCGAACGTCGTTTTCAAGCTTCAAAATTAGCTGGATTAGAAACAATCCCAGCAATTATTCGGACCTACTCGGATGAGGAGATGATGACTCTATCGATTTTGGAAAATTTACAGAGGGAAAATCTCAACCCTTTAGAAGAATCTAAAAGTCTTGCACAACTCTCTGACAAATTAGGCATGACTCATGATGAAATCGCTAAAGCCCTCGGAAAATCAAGATCTTATGTTTCTAATTTGATTCGTTTGCTTGGTCTACCCAATAAAATTTTGAAGCATGTTGAGAATAGAACTCTTTCCCCTGCTCATGCCCGAACACTCTTAGCCGAAAAAAATCCCAAAAAGCAATTAGAATTGGTCGATAAAATCATCAACGAACAGCTCAATGTCAGGGAGCTTGAAGCTATTATTTATGGCGAAGAAAAAGTTACTGACAAGTCTGTCAGTAACTCAAATATAAATCTTTTTACTGACGAAACTGAAAAAGAACTGATGAAAAAATTGGGAAATAAAGTTAAAATTCAAGCAAATAAAAAATATCAAGGAAAGTTATCGCTCCATTTTGATAATCTTGATGAGCTTGAACATTTGATTGAATTGCTCAAAAAATAAAAAATAGTGTCAATCCGACACTATTTTTTCTGATTTCTGAGTAAAATAATTTGCCGATTTTTTATGAAAATCTACTAGAATCACTGCAATCAAGAAGACAAATAAGACAAGCCAAATCACTGACATTCCTCCATTTCCAAGTTTTCCCCCATTCCATGTATAGCCAAAATAATCAGCGAAACTTGCACCAACTGGACGTGTCAGGATATAAGCTGACCAAAAACTCAAAATTTCTACCAAACTATTTTGAGCCGGCCTTCCAAAATATCGATAAGCCAAAACGATGACAAAGATTAAACCTAAAATTAATCCTGTATTAAGAAGCCCAAGACCGAGTCCATAAGGGTCTGGATTATAGCCTGTTCTTGTATCCGCCATCAATCGCCAAGGGCTGTTCCCATGGCAAAACTAAACATGACCGTCAACCAATAGCAAAGTTCAGATTTAAGTGTTCTAATCTTATTAATAGATAAAGTTCCCGTCAGATGATACCAAATCATAAATGAAATTCCCATTCCCGCGGCAAAAATCAGACTAGTAAAAAGATGTGAAATTCCGAGAACCCCCGAAAGACCGTCAGCTAGAATTGTCCCAAAAACAGCGAGCAAAGCAACTGATAGCCAGTAAAAAACTGGTCGATATTTTTCAGATTTTAATTGCAAAAAAAGAAAAATACCAAAAAGAATGAGCGACCAAGCAACCGTAAATACCGCACCAAGCATTTGATTTTGTTGCCCAAAGAGCTTGCTAGAGAAGTCGGAAAGAGACTCTCCTTGCCTCGTCGAGATAAGTTTGGTCAACCAAAATAGCAAGCCAATGGCAGGAACCTTATTCCATTGAAATTTTTTGTCTAACATTTTTAGACCTTCTCTCTTTTGAGTTATTTAACAAAACCATTGTAGCGAAAGAAAGGATTTAAAACTACCAGTTTTCACTGAAAAGTTACCGAGAATTTATCATGAAAAAGTCATGAAAAAACCTACTAGTTGAGCTGCTAAAAAATAAAAAGTACTGACGAATTTATCAGTACTTTTTTTGCAAGTTTAACCTCTAAGTGCCCGAAGTGCATAAAGAATGGAAACAACGTCAATGATTTCTTGGAACAAGGCTCCAATCACTGCGGGAATCACTCCTAAAGCAGCAATGAACATTAGAATAATACAAATGACAATCCCAATCATGACTGCTTGTTTAGCAATCTTTAAAGTGTCACGACTAATTTCGATAGATGTCGTGACCTTTCTAAGGTCATTTTGCAGCAAAACAATATCAGCTGCTTCACTAGCAACTGTTCCTGAACCGACACCAATCGAAATTCCAATGTCGGCCGTTGCTAATGCTGGCGCATCATTGACCCCGTCTCCAATCATAATGGATGGTCGATGAGTTGCATTTTGAATAAATTTCAATTTTTCATCTGGCATCAGTCCTGCATAGACATTTTCAATCCCCACACTTTTGGCAATTTTGTCAGCAACAAGTTGGTTATCACCGGTTAGCATTGTGATGTTTTCAAGTCCAATTTTTCTCATCTGAGCAATTGTTGCTTTTGCTTCTGGTCGTAGAGTATCTGAAAAAGTGACGGCACCAATATATTTTCCAGATTTGCTGACATAAAAAGCTGTTTCATAATTTAGATTATCTGGCGCAAATGCAAATAAACTACGGCCAATTTTAATTTCTTCACCATCAATCTCTCCAATTACTCCAAGGCCTGCGACCTCAGTTAAAGAAGTTAATTTTAGAGGTTGAATCTTTTTAGTTTCTGCATATTCAACAACCGCTTTGGCCAAAATGTGGCCACTTGATTTTTCAACTGTGTAAACTAGCTGTAAAAGTTCCGCTTCATTTCCTGATTTTACTGGCTTTATACTGTCAACTTTGATTGTTCCTTCAGTAATGGTTCCCGTTTTATCTAAAAATATTTCTTGAGCTTTTGCTAATTTTTCAATGACGGTCCCATTTTTGATTAAAGACCCATTTTGACTTGAGCGGCTCATCCCTGAAACAAAAGCAATCGGCGCGGCCAAAATTAAGGGACAAGGACTCGCCACTACTAACACTTCCGCAATTCGGACTGGATCTCCCGAAATAAAATAAGCAACCGCTGCTATGATATAAGCAATAATTGTAAAGGGAACAGCATAACGGTCAGCTAAACGCACAAATTGAGCTGGTGTTTTTTCCGTTTCCTTAACCAATTGTACGATTTTTTGAAACTGTGAATCCGCTGCAGCAAACGTTGTTTCGATTTGAATGCTTGAGTTACCGTTAATAGCTCCCGAAAGAACATTGTCACCTCTGACTAATTCATTAGGCTTTGTTTCACCAGTCAGTGAAGCCTCATCAAGCACAACAGCTTCCGACAGAAGTTTACCATCAATTGGAATAATTTCCATTGGTCTAATCAATAAAACACTACCAATCTCAACATGGTCCAGTGGCAAATCAACTACCTTATCTCCTGTTTGCACATGTGCAATTTCAGGCGACTTGTCAAGTAGAGCTGCTAAGGCACGGTGAGCACGGCCATTGGCGTAATCCTCTAAACTTTCTCCTCCAACAAGCATGAGAATAATAATCAGTGAAGCCCAATATTCTCCCACCAGTAAAGTCGCAATAATGGCCGTGATGGCTAATAAATCTACACCATAAGAGCCACTTCGTAGGGTTTTGATCATTTCAATCAACATTGAGAAAGCCAAAATTCCCCCAGCAATTGTGACGACTAGACGCGCCAAAAAAGGCTGATTAAAGCCAAAGTAAGCAATCAATGCTACGTCTGCGATGACAAAAACAAGAATCAGTTTTTTCCAGTTTTTCATTCATTTCTCCTTAAAAATTTAATTGTCCTAGAACATTGCCCTGCTTTGTTTGGAGTTTTTACGACCTGAATGTCTTCTCCTTACGCCGATTTGATTCTTTCGAAGCTGAGCTTAAATTTTTAAGTAATCCGATAAGTTACTTACATTTTATCAAATTTATGCTAAAGTCCCTATAAATTTAGCTGTCAAAGATATTTGTCAGTACTTTTAAAAGCTGATATTTTGCTGACAGATTGGTCAGTAAAATTTGTCAAGTAATTTTACTTTACAAAACTTGCATTTCTGAAAATTTATGCTATACTAATAAAGTACGTTTTTGCACTCTGCAAGAACGAGATAAAATTCTACGGAGGAAAAAACAATGGCAGTACCTGCACGTCACACTTCATCAGCAAAGAAAAACCGTCGTCGTACACATTACAAATTGACAGCTCCAACTGTTACTTTTGACGAAACTACTGGTGACTACCGTCACTCACATCGCGTTTCACTTAAAGGCTACTACAAAGGCCGCAAAGTTCGCGACACTAAATAATTCGACAAAAGTTATAGAAAGGGACTATCATGCGCGTAAATATTACACTTGAACACAAAGAATCTGGTGAACGTCTGTACCTTACTCAAAAGAACAAACGCAACACTCCAGACAAATTGGAACTTAAAAAATACTCTAAAAAATTGCGTAAACACGTAATCTTTAAAGAAGTTAAATAA
Source organism: Lactococcus cremoris subsp. cremoris NBRC 100676 (assembly GCF_001591705.1). Lineage (GTDB taxonomy): Bacteria > Bacillota > Bacilli > Lactobacillales > Streptococcaceae > Lactococcus > Lactococcus cremoris. Next base: position 34,558 of record NZ_BCVK01000019.1, read on the forward strand.
TTAAAAATGACCTTAAGGTTATTTTTTTATTTTTAAATCGAACAAAAAACTTACTGACCAACCATCAGTAAGTTTTTTTATTTATCTAGGTCGTAAAAGACTAAATCGATTACCCAAAGTACTATAATCATCACCTGCTAAACGGCCAACTGGTTTGAGTTTAGTTAGATTGACATGAAAGTTTTCCTCGTCCAATAGCTCGTCAGCAAATGAGAAATTTACCACTTCAAGAAGAACTAAATGTCCATTCTCACCCAAAGGTAAATGATGATATAATTTAGTTTCTAAGCGAACCTTTGATTCCTTTAAACTTGGAACTTGAACTTTCTGAGAAGGCACAAGCTCCAATGAAAATTCTTCTGCTTCACTAATATGCTTGGCTAGTGGTGCCGCTGTTTGATTCATTAATTCTACATTGTCTTCATTTACAAGATGAACAACTGCTTCTTTTGTTGTCAAAAGATTGTTGAGACTATCCTTATTTCCCGTGAATGAAATTGACAAAAGTGGCGGATTAGCCGAAGCGACGTTGAAAAAGCTAAAGGGGGCTACGTTGACTAAACCATCGGAATTTTGACTTGTCACCCAAGCAATCGGACGAGGAACAATACTGCCCGATAAGAGTTTATAGACTGTTTTTTCATCGAGCTCATCTGCTTGATATGATTTCATCAGTTCTCCTTTATTTCAGCGTTTCAACTGGAGTTCCCGCTTTATGTTCCAATACTTTTTCAACCGTCCACAATTCATCTCTCGTACGATCACGGTGAGTATCTGAGGTATCCAAAGGACGTAAACTAGCTGCAGTTCTTGCCTTGGTTGCTTCATCTCCTGGGAATAAATGAGGAGGCAAACTCAAAGACAAACCCGATTCTTCTTTACTTTGGTCAATCCAGAAACCAGAAGTAATCAATGCTTCTTCATAAGAATCAACAGCCCCTGAACCAGATTTTGCCATATCAAGTGCTCCAATTCCCGGTGTATATGTCGCAATCTCAAAGAGTACACCTGGCGCAACTCTAACATATTCACTTGAGAAATAGAATCGGTCAACCAAACCTGAATGAGGCAAACGGAAGGCTTTAATGCGTTCAATCCAATAATTCAATGTTTCAGGGTTTGTTGTTCCCAATGCTAAATGGTGAATTGTACCATAACCTTGATAGGCATAGGATTCTTTTTCACCAGCTTCTTGAAGAATCAAAGCCGCCCCATTCCCACCATTGGCTCCTTCAAAAAGGTGTAAATCCCCTTCTTGACCAGCGTAACGGAATCCAAAAACTGTTTCCAAAATTGAACGAAGATTTTTGGCATTTTCCACTTTCACAAAAACTGGGCCCAGTCCAGTAATCCCATGTTCTTGCGGAACATTTGAAAGTTGCCAAGAATGCCCTTTAGAAGCATCCCCGTTATTATTTTGGTCAGAAATTAATTGATAAAGTTGACCATCAAAATCTTCAAACTCTAAGGTATTTTGACCAAACTTACTTGAAATTTCGCCATGTTTAACATGGGCATTATCAAAGCGAGTGCTCCAATAATCCAATGAAGCATCTGTGGGTACTCGGAATGAAGCGCGTTCGATATTATTAACCCCATGATTTCCTTTGGGAATATCTTTGAAATCAAAGAATGTCATATCGGCGCCATGTCCGTCTTCTTCTGTGAAAAAGAGGTGATAGGTTTCATAATCGTCTTGATTCACGGTTAATTTTGCTAGCCGAAGTCCCAAGATATTTGTAAAAAAATCATAAATTTTTTGAGCACTTGAAGTAATTGCTGTAACGTGGTGAACTCCACCAAGAGTGAGAGCTTCAGGGATTTGTGCTACTATTTTTGTTGATTCAGTCATCGTTTTTTCTCCTATATTTACTATTTATTTACTGACAACCTTTAGTCAGTAAAGTTATTTTGATGAGTCAGTCAGCTTTCGCCAACCATTTTTTTGCGGCCATAACTTCTTCTTGCGTCAACTGATGACCGAGTGAGCTTTCAAAGATTTCAATTTGACAGCCTGAATCTTCCAAATCTCCCTTTAAATCACCAAAATTTTCTCGAGGAACAATCCTGTCATTTGCGGCATAAGTCAGAAAAACCTGTTTCTTATCTAGCTGAATAGCTTCTTCAAATTCTTCAAGTTGCATGCCGTGAAAAGCAATAATTTTATCAAAATTAAATTTTCCTTTGAGAAACATATTTAAGGCAACATTTGCTCCATTAGAATAACCTAAAGCAATCATTTTCTGTACATCAAGATTATGCTTTTGAGCTAAGGACTGTACTTCACTCGTTAACCAATTCGTTTCCTCATCAAGAGAATCAAGGTCAAAGTTTTCTTTAGTAAAACCACCTAAACCGCGAAGTTTAAAATATCGATTACTTCCTTGCTCATTTACTCGCCCTCGAATTGATAAAATTGGATGATGTGGAGCAATCATTTCAGCAATTTCTAACAATTGATGTTCGTCCCCACCCGTACTGTGTAGCAACAAAAGAGGAGCCAAGTTCTTGCGACCAGCTTTAAAAACATAATTTGTCATTTTTCCTCCTCCACTTCTCTCTACTGGATTAGATTTTATTTACTCAACTTGAAATATAAATCCGCAACATTTCCGCTAAATTCTTCAGCTTGTCCAGAGATTACAACTTCAAGGACTTTTGCTGAATCATCTATGGCTGGAATTTCACGATTTTGTAGCATCACGAACTCATCGACTGTAAGAAATTCTTTGGTCATTGTACGTCCATCAAGGGTTTTAAAAGTAACTTTCATTGTTCAATCCAACTTTCTCTTCTTTATGTTTACAATTGTAAACGAAAAATTCCAATGTCAAGAGTTTTATTTTTAAACTACAAAAAAATCGACAGCTTCTGTCGATTCTCCAAAATCATCTATATTATTTGATGATTGTAACGCTACAAGGTGCATGTTTAACTACATAAACTGCAGTAGAACCAAGTAACATTCGATCAAGGGCACCTTTACCAGATGAGCCCATTACAATCATATCAATTTCATGTTCTTTGGCAAAGTCTACAATTTCATTTTTAGCAGAACCATCGACACGAATTTCTTCAAATTTCACTTCATTGTTGATAATTGCTGAAGCTTTCTCTAAAACTTCCTTAGCTTCATTGTCTGCACTTTCTTCAAGAACAGGAACTGCAGGAACTACTGGAATAGCAGGGGCCGGAACCACAGGTACTGGGTTCCCAGCTGCATAGATACTATTTTTATCCGTTGCATGTAAAACAAATAATTGAGCATTATCTCTTTTACAAAAAGTGATTGCTTCTTTTAATGCTGCTTCTGCCTGTTCAGAACCATCAATAGCGATTAGAATTTTTTTATAATTTTTACTCATTGTAAGCGTCCTCCTCAATACAATTCTACGTTATTTTAGGGCTTAAGTCCAATTAAACGACGTATAATTTAGTTTATAAATTACCCGAATTGCTAGTTAATTTCATTGGAAAATAAATAAGTCGTGCTATCCTAATCTTAAACCACTAAGCATTAGAAAGCGCACGACTTATATGACTTATAATAGCACACTTCCAAAAGTTTTTGTTTATTTACTGACAACCATTAAGACGCTTTATCAAACGAGGGTTTCCCTTGAGGTTCAAAACCGAAAGAACGTCCATCTCGCAACATCAGATTGCTTAG
>NZ_BCVK01000020.1 GCF_001591705.1 Lactococcus cremoris subsp. cremoris NBRC 100676
AGTTCGTGACATGGTACTTTTTGGCTAAATAATCACACCCCCCTACACCGTTATCATAATCCTGAACCACTTTTAGTTTTAGTTCAAATGAATATTTTGTCATAATAAAAGACCTTTCATATTTTTGAAAAGTCTATCTTTTGGGGGTCACTACAAGAAGAGGTACTTTTTTTATAAATTTAATTACCAGATTTTAAGACGTTTTTCTGGTGCACGATACATTTGGTCTGTTTCTTTGACATCAAAAGTTTCATAAAATTCTTCAAGATTTGTTGGTGGAATATTGGCACGGAGTTTAGCAGGAGCATGGACATCCATTGATAAAAGCATTTGTTGGAATTCTGTGCTTGCTTTCATACGCCAAATTTTAGCCCATTGGCTAAAGAAGGCTTTCAAATCAACATCATCTTCCTCTTTGGCTGCGGTTAGCGCAGCAGTGATTCCACCTTGGTCAGCAATATTTTCTGACACAATGAGTTTTCCGTTTGCTGGACCAGCTTCAGTTTCAACGCCATCAAAGAGCTCAATCATTTCTTTTTGTTTTTCTTCAAAGGCTTCGTAGTCTTTATCCAACCACCACTTGTTCAAATTCCCTTCTTTATCGAATTGGGCACCGTTATTATCGAAAGCATGAGAGATTTCATGGGCGATAACTGCACCAATTCCACCATAGTTTTGTGATGATGATTGGTCAAGAGAATAGAATGGGGCTTGGAGGATAGCGGCAGGAAAAACAATTGTATTACTATCTGGACTGTAATAAGCATTGACCATATGAGCTGGCATATGCCAAGTTGTTTTATCCACATCTTCTGAGAATTTTTCAAAGGTTCGAGCAGTCAAAATTTCATCAAATTTAACGGCATCTTCGTAAAGAGAACCAGAAGTCGTTTTTAAGCGACGATAAATTTCAGGTAATTTGTCAGGGAAACCAATAAAAGGTGTGATGGCATCTAATTTTTCAATTGCTTTTTCAGCAGTTTCTTGACTGAGCCAATCATTTTTACGTAATCGTTCTTGGTAAACTTTAATCATTGCCGCAACCATCCGTTTTACGTCGGCTTTTGCAGCTTCTCCAAAATATTTTTGACCATAGAATAAACCAATAACTTGGCTGAAATATGATTCGGTCAAATCAAGTTGATTTTTTTCTTGACTTCTTGCTTCTTGAACATTTGAAAGGAAACGACCATAAGCCCCACCAAGGATTCGTAAATCTTCAGTTAAGAAAGAAGTAGCGCGACGGGCAACTTTTGTCAGCATCCAAGCTTTAATCAGTGACCAGTTTTCTTCATTTACAAGTGAATCGAAGTTTTCATAAAAGCGGTCTTCGTACACGATGATTTTATCAGGTTCTGTTTTTACTAAATCATTAATTAGACTTTTAAAGTTTAGATTGGTAATTTCACTGACAAAGCTGTCAGTAGCAATTGGATGATAAAGCTCAGCATATTTTGCCCACTCTTCAGAAGTATTTGCTGACGGAACTAAAAGCTCATCGAATTTGACGGCATTTTGGGAAATTTCTTCAGCATTTTCCACTTCAAAGCGAGCTAAAATTTCTGCAGTATTTTTCGTCCAAAAATCAAGTAATTTTTTCTTTCGAGGATGTTTTTCATCATAATAACTAGTATCAGGTAAAAGTAAGCCTGGTCCAGAAAATCCAAGAGAGTAGTGAATCGCGTCTTTCATATCTGGTTCAACACTAAAAGAGAAAGGAACAGAATTAACAGTAGCAAATAAATCATCTTGAACTCTAGTCATATTCGACCTCCTAAGATTATGGATATTTTTTACATTATATCACACTTGCATAAAAAGCACTGACGATTCTATCAGTACTTTTTAAAGCCATGAAAATTAATGGAAAAAATCAAATTAAGAACTTCCAAAACGATAAATTTTGGTAATTTTACAAGATAAATCAGGTACTTCAGCAAGTTTTCCGCCATCACGACTTAAACAAACCAGTTTATTTTCTGTAACTAATAATTTGGCAAAGTGGTCGTGTTGTAATAAGAAATTACGAACAGAATCCGTATAATCAGTATCAGTAAATTTAACGAAGAGTAAATCTCCATTTCCAGGGGCTTCATCATCTAAAGGACCACCGATTAGTTCAAAAACAGCATCGTAACTTTCAGGAAGTTGTTTAGTGAGTAATTTAATCGTTTTTTTACTGTCTTGAAGAGCCCACGTGTTATCGCCGCAAAAAACAAATTGCCCAGCACTCAAAGAGATTGGTTCTCTTTCAAGAAGTTCAAGCTCATCAATACGATTTTGAATATAATTAAGCAGATGCTGTTTATTGTCTAAGGTTAGATACTCAAACAAGAGTTTTGCTTTATTATAACTGTACTTGTCATCTTTACCAAGAAGATACTCGGTCGTGACATTAAAATAATCAGCAATTTCTGTCAATCTTTTGGCAGAGGGTTCTTTTCCCAAGCGATAGTTGGCTAGGGCATTTCTGGGATATCTCAATTCTCTCTCGACTTGGTTGAAAGATTTCTGAGAATCAATAACTAAAGTTTTTAAACGGTCATAGAACATTAAAATCACCTCAATATGTATTGAATAAATATTTTTAATATTTGTAACACATATATGATATCACATAGTCATTAGATATAAAATAGCAAATACTTAAAAAAACAGCAATATCTAAGCTGGAAAATTAATTATTGAAAATTAGTTAAGAAAATCGACATCTTAAACGTTATATGGTAGTATAAAAGTAATCATAGGAATACTCATTGCCTTTTATGGGTAGAGAAAGGGAGAGAAGTTGAAGGAAATTTATGACAAAATAAAAGAGATTAATGTCACTTTGAAAAGATCATTTATCGATCTCGAAAAATCATTACCTTATCAAGATGTTGCGGAGAAAAGTGCTAAAATTTTAGAATGTACACTTTTTATGATAGATACAAAACGCAATTTTCTTGGTTACGGTTTTTCTGAAAAATTCTATCAGTCTGATATGAACCTCCAGAACTTTTTTACTTATCAAAAAATTTCCAAAGAACTATCTACAGAAATTTTAAATCAATATGAAATGAGTGAAAGCGAACAAATGACTCATTCAATTTTGAAATCAGTAAAAGAACTCTCAGGAAAATTTGCTAATCAATATTTGACTCTTATTCCTATTGAAGGGAATCATCTAAGATTAGGAACTGTTTTTCTCTTGACTGATGCACCATTAAATCAAGAAGAAGCAATCTTGGCAGATTTTCTATCAACATTTATCGGAAATCAAATGTCTTATATTATGCTGTCAGAGCTGGAAACCAAACGGCGAAATGAAACCTTTGTTTCATTGGTTCAATCCTTATCTCGTTCAGAATTAGAAGCCTTTAAAAGTATTATTGAAAAAATTGAATGATAAGCTAGATAAGCCTTGAAAATTTCTACAATAAATAGTATAATAGAAATAATGGTTTGTCAGCAAAATCTGTGGGATATATTGTCCCCATAGGCTTTGTAAGCAACGAAACACTACTGTTTTCGTTGCTTTTTTGGCGTCTTTTATATTGAATAAACCAGAAAAGTTATTAAAAAGACAAACTACTGACTTTTCGGTTTTTTTAATTAAAAATTCATCAAAAACACAGACTTTTTTAATCAAATCTAAAAAATAGAGGAGAAAACACTTGGCAGGACATGACATAAAATACGGTAAACACCGTACAAGACGGAGTTTTTCACGTATTAAAGAAGTAATCGGTTTGCCAAACCTCATCGAAGTTCAAACATTAAGTTATAAAAACTTCCTCGATGAAGGTCTTGCAAATGTCTTCAAAGAAATGTTTCCAATCGACAACTTTGCGGGTACAATGGAACTCGAATTTGTTGGTTATGAAATGAAAACCCCAAAATACACTGTTGAAGAAGCTCGCGCACATGACGCAAACTATTCAGCACCTATCTATGTAACCTTCCGTCTTGTAAATAAAGAAACTGGTGAATTAAAAACACAAGAAGTCTTCTTTGGTGACTTCCCACTCATGACTGAAATGGGGACATTTATCAATAATGGTTCAGAACGTTTGATCGTCAGTCAGTTGGTACGTAGTCCAGGTTCATATTTCCACCTTAAAACGGATAAAAATGGTCTTGAAAGTTTTGGACATACCACAATTCCTAACCGTGGAGCTTGGTTTGAGTTGGATACAGATGCTAAAGGCATTGGTTATGTTCGTATTGATCGTACTCGTAAATTAACTTTCACAACAATGCTTCGTGCGCTTGGATTTGGTTCAGATGACGAAATCCTTGAATTGTTGGGTGAAACTCAACTTTTGACAGACACAATTGCAAAAGATGTTCATAAAAATCCAGCTGACACTCGTGTAGAAGAAGCCCTCAAAGACATCTATGACCGCTTGCGTCCAGGAGAACCAAAAACAGCAGACAGCTCACGTGGCTTACTTGTTGCGCGTTTCTTCGATCCAAAACGTTATGATTTTGCTCCTGTTGGACGTTATAAATTTAACAAAAAACTAGCTCTTAAAAATCGTTTGCTTGGTTTGACTTTGGCTGAGCCAATTGTTGATCCAGAAACTGGCGAAATTCTTGTTAATACAGATACACTTGTGACTCGTGACGTGCTCGATTTAATCGAACCATTGCTTGATAATGGTCTTGGAAACTTCGTTGTTGAACCTTCTGACGATGCAGTAATTCCAGAACCAATCACTTTGCAAAGTATTAAAGTTTATTCTCCTAAAGATTCAGAACGTGTTGTGACATTGCTCTCAAATGGTAATCCAGATTCAGAATGTCGTGTCTTGACACCAGCCGATGTTATTTCAAACATCAGCTACTGGCTTGGACTTGCTGAAGGAATTGGTAAAGTAGACGATATTGACCACTTAGGTAACCGTCGTATTCGTTCAGTTGGTGAATTACTTCAAAACCAAGTACGTATCGGACTTTCACGTATGGAACGTGTCATTCGTGAACGTATGTCATCTTCAGAAAACGAAAATATCACACCGCAAGGTTTGATTAACATTCGTCCTGTAACAGCTTCAATCAAAGAATTCTTTGGTTCATCACAGTTGTCACAATTTATGGACCAACATAATCCTTTGTCTGAGCTTTCACACAAACGTCGTTTCTCTGCCTTAGGACCTGGTGGTATCTCTCGTGACCGTGCTTCATATGAAGTGCGTGACGTTCACTACACTCACTATGGCCGTATGTGTCCTATTGAAACACCTGAAGGACCAAACATCGGTTTGATTAACAACTTGTCATCATATGCCAAAGTTAATGAATATGGTTTCATCATGTCACCATATCGTCGTGTTGACCGTGTGAATGGAATTGTTACTGACGAAGTTGAATATTTGACTGCCGATGAAGAAGATAACTACACTGTAGCCCAAGCGAACTCACCATTGACTGATGACAGTCGTTTTGCTAACGAAACAGTTATGGCTCGTCATACAGGTAACAATATTGAAGTTGAAGCTTCAACAGCTGACTATATGGATGTTTCACCTAAACAGGTTATCGCCGTCGCTGCTGCTTGTATTCCTTTCTTGGAAAACGATGACTCCAACCGTGCCCTCATGGGTGCCAACATGCAACGTCAAGCAGTTCCATTGATTGACCCACATGCACCTTGGATTGGTACTGGTATGGAACATCAAACCGCTCGCGACTCAGGAGCTGCCCTTCTTGCTAAGCATGCAGGTGTAGTTGAATATGTTGACGGTAATGAAATCCGTGTTCGCCGTACATCTGGTGAACTTGATATTTACAATATTACAAAATATCGTCGTTCTAACTCAGGAACTTCTTATAATCAACGTCCATTGGCTCGTCTTGGCGAAAAAGTTGAAAAAAACGACATCATCGCTGACGGTCCATCTATGGAAAATGGAGAAATGGCCCTTGGTCAAAATCCACTCGTTGCCTATATGACTTGGGAAGGTTATAACTTTGAGGATGCCGTAATCATGTCTGAACGTTTGATTAAAGATGACGTTTATACATCAATCGCAATCGAAGAATATGAATCAGAGACTCGCGATACAAAACTTGGCCCTGAAGAAATTACACGCGAAATTCCAAACGTCGGGGATGAAGCACTCAAAAACCTTGATGAATCAGGAATTATCCGTATTGGTGCCGAAGTTAAAGATGGTGATTTGCTTGTTGGTAAAGTAACACCTAAGGGTGAAACTGACCCAACACCAGAAGAACGTTTGCTTCGTGCAATCTTCGGTGAAAAAGCTCGTGAAGTTCGTGATACTTCACTTCGTGTTCCTCACGGTGGAGGCGGTATCGTTCATGACGTTCGCGTATTTACCCGTGAAAATGGTGATGAATTACCATCAGGTGTGAATAAACTCGTTCGTGTCTTCATTGCTCAAAAACGTAAGATTCACGTTGGGGATAAAATGGCCGGTCGTCACGGTAACAAAGGGGTTGTTTCAAATATCGTTCCCGTGGAAGATATGCCTTACTTACCAGATGGAACACCGATTGATATCATGTTGAACCCACTTGGGGTACCATCACGGATGAATATTGGACAAGTTATGGAGCTCCATTTAGGTATGGCTGCTCGTACACTTGGTATTCACATTGCGACACCAGTGTTTGATGGAGCCTCTGATGAAGATATCTGGGATACTGTTAAAGAAGCTGGTATGGCTGCTGATGCGAAAACAGTTCTCTATGACGGACGTACTGGTGAACCATTTGATAACCGAATTTCAGTCGGTGTCATGTACATGATTAAACTTCACCACATGGTTGATGATAAACTCCATGCACGTTCAGTTGGTCCTTACTCACTCGTTACACAACAACCGCTCGGTGGTAAAGCACAGTTCGGTGGACAACGTTTCGGGGAAATGGAAGTTTGGGCGCTTGAAGCTTATGGTGCTGCCAATGTTCTTCAAGAAATCTTAACTTACAAATCAGATGACGTAATTGGACGTACGCGCGCCTATGAAGCTATCGTTAAGGGTGAACGTATTCCTAAACCAGGTCTTCCTGAATCATTCCGCGTATTGGTTAAAGAATTACAATCACTTGGTCTTGATATGAAAGTCTTCGATGCTGATCGTAATGTTCTTGACTTGCGTGAATTGGATGAAGATGAAGTAATGACTCGTCCAGATAATACAGAAATTACTCCGGAAATGCTTGAAGCACAAGAAGCAATTGTTGCACAAGCAGAAGCTGAAGAAGAAGCTTTGATTAACGCTGATATTGAAAAATAAGATTTTGTAATTAATATTTGGAGAGGGATTTACTGACAAAAATTCTGTCAGTAAATCTCTAATCTCAAAATCGTCTAGCGTTAAATTTATTAGAAGTGGAGAAAGAATTGGTTGATGTAAATAAATTTGAGAGTATGCGTATTGGTATCGCATCTCCACAAAAAATTCGTTACTGGTCATTCGGTGAAGTAAAAAAACCAGAAACAATTAACTATCGTACACAAAAACCTGAACGTGAAGGACTCTTTGACGAACGTATTTTCGGTCCTCAAAAAGACTGGGAATGTGCTTGTGGAAAACTTAAAGGTGTTTTCTATAAGAATCAAGTCTGTGAACTTTGTGGTGTTCAAGTAACAACTGCAAAATCACGTCGTGAACGTATGGGACATATTGAGCTTGCTGCTCCAATTTCACATATTTGGTATTTCAAGGGAATTCCATCACGTATGGGACTCGCTCTGAATATGAGCCCGCGTGCACTTGAAGAAGTAATTTACTTCGCAAGTTATGTGGTAATTGATCCAAAAGAAACTGATCTTGAGAAAAAACAACTCTTGACTGAGCGTGAATATCGTGAACAACTTTTGAAAAATGGTTTTGGTTCATTCGTTGCAAAAATGGGTGCTGAAGCAATTCAAGATTTGTTGAATGATGTTGATATTGACAAAGAAGTTGCTGAACTCAAAGAAGAACTCAAAACAGTGACTGGACAACGTCGTGTAAAAATTATTCGTCGTTTAGATGTTTTGTCAGCTTTCAGAAAATCAGGAAATGCTTTATCTTGGATGGTCTTAAACGTATTACCAGTTATTCCACCAGATTTGCGTCCAATGGTTCAATTAGATGGTGGACGTTTTGCCACATCTGACTTGAATGACTTGTATCGTCGTGTTATCAACCGTAATAACCGTTTGAAACGTTTGATGGAACTTAATGCTCCAAATATTATCGTTCAAAATGAAAAACGGATGCTCCAAGAAGCTGTTGATACTTTGATTGACAATGGTCGTCGTGGTCGTCCAATCACTGGTGCTGGTAACCGTCCATTGAAATCTCTTTCACACATGTTGAAAGGGAAACAAGGACGTTTCCGTCAAAACTTGCTTGGTAAACGTGTTGACTATTCTGGACGTTCAGTTATCGCTGTCGGTCCAACACTTAAAATGTACCAATGTGGTGTTCCACGTGAAATGGCGATTGAGTTGTTCAAACCATTTGTAATGGCACAACTTGTTAAAAAAGAATTGGCTGCTAATATTCGTGCGGCTAAACGTAAAGTTGAACGTCAAGATTCAGACGTTTGGGATGTACTTGAAACGGTTGTTAAAGAACACCCTGTTCTCCTTAACCGCGCACCTACGCTTCACCGTTTGGGGATTCAAGCTTTTGAACCAGTCTTAATTGATGGTAAAGCCATCCGTCTTCACCCACTTGCTTGTGAAGCCTATAACGCCGACTTTGACGGTGACCAAATGGCCATTCACTTGCCATTGTCTGAAGAAGCACAAGCTGAAGCACGTCTTTTGATGCTTGCTGCTGAACATATCTTGAACCCTAAAGATGGTAAACCAGTTGTTACACCATCACAAGATATGGTCCTTGGTAACTACTACCTTACAATGGAAGAAAAAGGTCGTGAAGGCGAAGGAATGATTTTTGCAACTCCTGAAGAAGTTGAAATCGCAATGCGTAACGGTTATGTACACTTGCATACACGTATCGGTATCGCGACAAAATCACTCAATAAGCCTTGGACTGAAAATCAACAAGATAAAATCTTGGTAACCACTGTTGGTAAAGTTATTTTCAACTCAATCATTCCAGAAGGAATGCCTTACTTGAATGAACCAACTGATGTTAACTTGACAACTTCAACTGATGACCGTTTCTTTATGGATGCTGGTCAAAACATCAAAGAAGTTTTGGCTGGAATCGATACTGTTCGTCCATTCAAAAAAGGATATCTTGGAAATATTATCGCCGAAGTATTCAAACGTTACCGTACAACAGCTACATCTGAGTACCTTGACCGTTTGAAAGACCTTGGTTACCACCAATCTACTTTGGCTGGTTTGACTGTGGGTATCGCTGATATTCCTGTTGTTGAAGATAAACATGAAATCATTGATGCTGCGCATAAACGCGTAGAACAAATCACTAAAAAATTCCGTCGCGGTTTGATTACTGATGATGAACGTTATAATGCCGTTACTGGTGTTTGGCGTGATGCAAAAGAGTCTCTCGAAAAACGATTGATTGAAGAACAAGATTTGACAAACCCAATCGTTATGATGATGGATTCTGGAGCCCGTGGTAATATTTCTAACTTCTCTCAACTTGCTGGTATGCGTGGATTGATGGCTGCTCCTAATGGTAAAATCATGGAATTGCCTATCATCTCTAACTTCCGTGAAGGACTTTCTGTCTTGGGAATGTTCTTCTCAACTCACGGTGCTCGTAAAGGGATGACCGATACGGCCCTTAAGACAGCCGACTCAGGTTACCTTACTCGTCGTTTGGTTGACGTTGCTCAAGATGTTATCATTCGTGAAGATGACTGTGGTACTGACCGCGGACTTGTGATTGCTGATATTGCAACTGGTAAAGAAATGGTTGAACCACTCTTTGAACGTTTGGTTGGTCGTTACACTCGTAAATCAGTCCTTCATCCAGAAACTGGTGAAATGATTATTGGCGATGATACTTTGATTTCTGAAGATATTGCTCGTAAAATCATTGAAGCTGGCGTTAAAGAAGTAACAATCCGTTCAGTATTTACATGTAAAACACCACATGGTGTATGTAAACATTGTTATGGTATCAACTTGGCAACAGGTGATGCTGTTGAAGTTGGTGAAGCTGTTGGTACAATCGCCGCTCAATCTATCGGTGAACCTGGTACTCAGTTGACAATGCGTACATTCCACACGGGTGGTGTTGCGTCAAGTTCAGATATTACTCAAGGTTTGCCTCGTGTCCAAGAAATCTTTGAAGCACGTAACCCTAAAGGGGAAGCAATCATCACTGAAGTAACTGGTACAGTTGAATCAATCGTTGAAGATGGCGCAACTCGTACTCGTGAAATTACTGTCAAAGGTAAAACAGATACTCGTAGCTACACTGTAGGTATGGCTGATGTCTTGATGGTTGAAGAAGGCGAATTTATCCACCGTGGTGCGCCTTTGATTCAAGGTTCTATTGAACCTAAACATTTGCTTCAAGTTCGTGATGCTTTGTCAGTGGAAACTTACTTGCTCGGTGAAGTTCAAAAAACTTACCGTTCACAAGGGGTTGAAATTGGTGACAAGCACATCGAGGTAATGGTTCGCCAAATGCTTCGTAAAGTTCGTATCATGGACAATGGTTCAATTGATGTGCTTCCAGGTACTTTGATGGACATTTCTGATTTTGAAGCTTTGAATGAAACTGCACTCTTGAATGGTGAAATGCCTGCAACTGGTCGTCCAGTCTTGATGGGTATTACTAAAGCCTCTCTTGAAACAAATTCATTCTTGTCAGCTGCGTCATTCCAAGAAACAACTCGTGTCCTTACTGATGCCGCAATTCGTGGTAAAGAAGACCATTTGCTTGGTTTGAAAGAAAATGTTATTATCGGTAAGATTATTCCTGCTGGTACAGGTATGTTCCGTTACCGTAACATCGAACCTTTAGCTGATTTGACAAATGCTCCAGAAGTAAAAGAAGTTGAAACAGAAACTGTGGAAAACTAGTTTTAAATCTTGAAATTAAATAAAAAGTTACTGATGAAATTTTGTCAGTAACTTTTTTTATTAAATTTACTGACAAAATCATTAAAAACATAAAATCTCTGTCATTTTTGGTAAAATAATTCTATGACTTATTATCTCCTTGCAAATCCCAATTCTGGTGCAGGTAAAGGTGCATGAACATTGGAGATTCTGATTCCATATTTGGAAAAAAATAATTATGATTATCGACTTTTTAAAACTAATGCTCCTAGTGAAGAAGGGGATTTAGTAAAACAAATATTAGAACTTAAAGTGGCTGAAGACCATTTAGTGATTATAGGCGGTGATGGGACCATTTCGCTTGTTATAAATGAACTTCCAGAAGAAGAAGCATTTTCGTATATTCCATCAGGTTCAGGTAATGATTTTGCTAGAAGCTTGAACTTAATTCTTGACCCAATTGAATCTTTTGAGGCTGCTCGTAGTGGAATGAATCATGAAATTTTTATTATGAATTATCAATCTAAAGGATTGAATGGCTATGCTTTAAATAATATTGGGATTGGATTAGATGCGGCGATAGTACAAGCTGCCAATGAAGGAAAACTTAAGCAATTTCTAAATAAATTAAAGCTAGGGAGTTTTTCTTATATTTTGACCGCTTTACATGTTTTAATCACTAAAAAAGCATTTCCGGCTTTGATTGAGATAGAAAATCAGCAAATATCTTTAGAAAAAACTTTCCTGATGACTTTTACTAAACATCCATATTTTGGAGGAGGGGTAAAAATTTCCCCAGAAGCTTCCAACCAAAATGCAGATATTCATTTGGTAGAATACAGTAAACACTCTTTGTTTCGAACTTTTTCCTTGATTCCGAGTGTTCTTCGTGGAACTCATTTAAAACATCCTTTATTTCTCCATCGTGTTAATCCACACTTTTCCGTAGAACTAGCAGAAAGTCAACCCGTACAAATTGATGGAGAAATTCATCATTTAGCTGCCGCTGACAGACTTTCCATCAGTACCGAAAAACGAATGATTATTTACTGACAGAATAAAAACTCCGTAATTGGAGTTTTTATTTATCTAAAATTAATTTTTATACAAAAATTATTGTATTTTTATACTTTTTATATTATAATTATGCTATTGTTTTTTTATAAAAATAGAAATTATAAAAGAGAAGAGAGAAAATATGAATTTTGATTTTTTACCGAAATATTTACCCTACTTTAATGATGGAATGATTGTAACGATATTTATTTCAGCTTTTGTGGTCTTAATTGGAACGCTTTTAGGGATTGTCACAGCATTGGCAAAAATTTCTAAGATTGCTCCATTACGCTGGCTAGCCAATATCTATATTGAAATTTTTCGTGGGACACCTATGCTGGTTCAAATCATGCTTGGTTTTGGCCTAATGGGAAGTATTTCTTTACCTACTTTTCAAGTAGGAATTTTGCAACAAGATTTGGGACGTTTGATTCCCGGGATTATCGTGATTTCGTTGAACTCTGGTGCTTATATGGCGGAAATTGTTCGGGCGGGGATTGAAGCAGTACCTCTTGGGCAAAAAGAAGCGGCTTATTCTTTGGGGATTCGACCAAGACAAGCGATGACAACCGTTATCCTACCTCAAGCATTGCGAAATATTTTACCAGCCGTAGGAAATGAATTTGTAACGATAATTAAGGACAGCTCGCTCCTTTATACGATTGGGGTTATGGAAGTTTTCAATGGCGCGCAAACCGTGGCGAATTTGACTTACCAAACAATTAGTCCAATGATATTTGTCGCACTTTACTACTTTGTGGTCACTTTTGTTGTTAGTCGCTTACTTGTTCTGTTTGAAAAGAGACTTGGGAAAGGATATGCGAAATAATGAATGAATATTTAATTGAAATAAAAAATTTGCATAAATATTTTGGGAAGAATGAAGTATTAAAAGGACTTGATATTCAAATAAAAAAAGGTGAAGTTGTTGTGATGATTGGACCATCAGGTTCTGGGAAATCAACTTTTTTAAGAACAATGAATTTATTAGAAAAACCAACTGATGGAGAAGTCTATTTTGAAGGAATTAATATTGCTGATAAATCTGTAGACGTCTTTAAACATCGCGAAAAAATGGGAATGGTTTTTCAGCAATTTAATCTTTTTCCAAATATGACAGTCCTTGAAAATCTTTGCTTGGCCCCAATAAAAACAGGGAAAATGACGAAAGATGAAGCTCTAAAGACTGCAGAAGATTTACTTCAAAGAGTTGGATTATCAGATAAAGCAGAAGCCTATCCACAGTCTCTATCAGGTGGACAGCAACAAAGGGTAGCTATTGCTCGGGCTTTGGCTATGAATCCGGATGTAATGCTTTTTGATGAACCAACGTCGGCACTTGACCCGGAAATGGTTGGGGAGGTTCTGTCAGTAATGCAAGAACTCGCCAAAGAAGGGATGACGATGGTCGTTGTCACTCATGAAATGGGCTTTGCTAAAACAGTTGCTGACAGAGTATTATTTATGGCTGATGGAACAATTGTTGAGCAAGGCAAACCAGCTCAAATCTTTGAAAAGCCTAAAGAAAAACGGACCCAAGACTTTCTAGCTAAAGTCTTATAATAAAGGTTTCATATAGTTATATGGAATATCAAAAAACGGCATGAGTGCTGTTTTTTTTCTGGTCTGTGGTATAATACTATTAAGACTGGTAAAGTGATAGAAGATAAATTATAGAAAAGAGAAACAAAATGAAGTATGAGGATATAAATGAAAACACTATAAAAATCACCTTGTCTTTTGATGATTTGACAGATTATGATATCAAGTTATCTGACTTTTTTGGAAATCAAGAAGTCATTGAACAATTTTTCTATGAATTAGTTGATGAACTTGGCTTAGAAAATCGTTTTGGAAATGTAGGGATGTTAACTTTCCAAATTCAACCCTTCCCACAAGGCGTCCATATGATTGTTCATGAAGAAGCAATGTTGGGTGAAGGCGGAGAGATTCCAGATGATCCTGAAGAATTTGAAGAATTAATGACTGGTTTTTATAATAAATTAAATGAAATAGGGGCAGATATGGCGCGCGAGCGAGGAATTACTGATTTTAAACCTGGACTTGGTTTACCAGGGGCTAAAAAAGAAGAAGCCGAACATGAGCCAGACTTTATATACTACTCTATTCGTTATGATGACATGATGTCTGTCTTGACTGGAATAAAAAATGTGAAATTCGCAGATGAAGAGTCAGAATTTTATCGTTATGATGGTAATTTTTATCTTGTTGTTTTAGATAATCAAAAAGCAAAAGGTAAAATGCATGTTGAAAGCACACGTTCACGGATGATGGAATATGGTGAAGCGACAAAAATGAGTCGAGAATTTTTGCAGGAGTATGGTGAATGCCTAATCACAACGCGTGCTTTAGACGTTCTTAGAAAAATCTAAATATGGTTGATACATTAAAAGAAATCCCTTTTGCACTCAAGTTTTTAATGGTTATAATTATCACTTTTGGTATTTCAGTGATTTTAACCCCAGTTATGACTTTTGTGTCTAAGGTAATTGGCGCTGTGGATAAACCCAATGAGCGCCGCGTCAATAAAAAACCGATGCCTTCAGCTGGAGGCTTGGTTATTTTCATTGCTTTTGCGGTTGCCACATTATTTATCCTTCCGCAAATCGTGCATGCCCAACCTCCAATCCATTCCCAACCTCCCGGAAACGGAAATGGTCACCATCCCATTCAATTAGTTAGTTATTTGAGTTACATTTGGCCCTTTATTGTGGGTGGTGGAATTGTTGTTTTGACTGGTTTGGTTGATGATATAAAAGAAATATCACCTAAAATGAAACTCTTAGGTTTGACAATTGCTGCGAGTTTTATCTGGTTCTTTACCAATGCACGTTTTGATAATTTAAAAATTCCTTTTGGTGGTCCTTTATTAATTTTTCCGGGCTGGTTATCCTTTATCTTTACGGTATTTTGGATACTGGCTATTACGAATGCGATTAATTTAATTGATGGTTTAGACGGACTTGCCAGTGGGGTATCCATTATTTCACTGACGACAATGGGAATTGTCTCTTACTTTTTCCTACCAAGTCCAAATGTGTTCTTACCAATTACTATTTTCACGGTAGTAGCTGCAATCATGGGATTCTTTCCCTATAATTATCACCCAGCAATTATATATTTGGGAGATACAGGAGCTTTATTCCTTGGATTCATAATCTCGGTTGCCTCTTTACAAGGCTTGAAAAATGCGACTGCTGTAGCCGTTTTAACTCCCTTGTTAATTTTGGGAGTACCGCTCACAGATACAATCATGGCTATGATTCGTCGGAAATTAAATCGACAATCTATTGCAACAGCTGACAAAAGGCACTTGCATCATCGGCTCATGGCACTTGGCTTTACGCATCGCGGCGCTGTACTTGTAATTTATGGAATTGCCTCAATTTTTGCCTTTATCTCGATTCTCTTACAATTTTCAAGTCGAATTGGTGGGATTTTACTAGTAATCGCATGTCTTTTTGGACTAGAAATCTTTATTGAACTTGTTGGAATTCTGGGTGAAAATCGTCAGCCAGTCTTGAAAGCTTTGAAATTCGTTGGAAATTCAGCTTATCGTGACGAAGTTCTTCACCCTGAACGGACTGACAAAAGAGATAATAAAGACCAAGAACAGTATTCAGTAGTAGATGAAGAAGTTGATGAACCGACACAAGAATTTCCAATTCAAAATTATCGAAGAAGTCGACATAAAAAATAAAAAAACCTCTAATTTTATAGAGGTTTTTTGGTATCTAAAAAAGCAAAATGGCATTTATTTTTTATATTGCGATTGATAAAAATAATATGAGCGAAAATAACAAATTTTATCAATTTTTTGTTAGAATAGAGACTATAAATGTCAAATACAATTGACAATTCAAAGGAGCGAAAAAATGGCTACACTTGAAATTAAAAATCTTCATGTGGCGATTGAAGATAAAGAGATTCTCAAAGGAGTCAACCTAGTCATCAATACCAATGAAATTCATGCAATTATGGGACCTAACGGAACTGGTAAATCGACTTTATCGGCAGCGATTATGGGTAACCCTAATTATACCGTCACTGAGGGAGAAGTTCTTTTTGATGGTCAAAATGTTTTAGAGATGGAAGTTGATGAAAGAGCTCGTTTAGGCCTATTTCTTGCAATGCAATATCCATCTGAAATTCCAGGAATCACTAACGCAGAATTTTTACGGGCAGCAATGAATGCCAAACGTGCTGAAGATGATAAAGTTTCTGTCATGGGATTTATCAAAAAATTGGATAAAAATATGGATGTCTTGAGCATGAAAGAAGAGATGGCGGAACGTTATCTCAATGAAGGATTTTCTGGTGGTGAAAAGAAACGAAATGAAATTCTACAACTTTTGATGTTAGAACCAACTTTTGCTATTCTTGATGAAATTGACTCAGGACTTGATATCGACGCTTTAAAAGTCGTTGCAAAAGGTGTTAATTCAATGCGTGGCGAGAAATTTGGTGCATTGATTATCACACATTACCAACGTTTGCTTGATTACATTACACCTGATGTTGTCCACATCATGATGGATGGTCGTGTGGTGAAAACCGGTGGCGCTGAATTGGCTAAACGTCTGGAAACTGAAGGATATGTCAATATTGCTGAGGAACTTGGACTAGAATATAAAGAAGAAGTTTAAGGAAAGGAGCTAGTAAGTCTATTTTTATCTACTGACAAAGCTGTCAGTAAGTTTAAATGTTCATCAATTTACTGACAGAATAATTTGTCAATAAATCGATAAGTTTACCTATAAAAATAAAAACTTGCTAATAATAATTATGAATCAAGACATCTTAAACTTTTCACAAATGCATGCTGAACCAGCTTGGTTGTCAGATTTACGCCAAAAAGCGGCGCTTGAATTTGAAAATTTAGAATTACCAAATATTGAACGAGTTAAAATCAATCGTTGGGGCTTAGACCATTTAACAATTTCTGAAAATGAAGAAATTGGCTCTGTTCCCACTTTTACAGAAATCCCAAATCATCCCTTACTTGTTCAAGTTGGAAGCCAAACGGTTATGGAACAAATGACGAAAACGCTGGCTGAACAAGGGGTAATTTTTACAGATTTTAATTCGGCTTTGACAGAAATTCCAGAATTAGTTGAAGAAAACTTTGGATCTGTCGTTCCCTTTAATGAAAGTCGTTTAACAGCAGCAAATGCTGCAACTTTTAATTCTGGTTTGGTTTTCTATGTTCCAGATGGTGTGGAAGTTCTTGAGCCCATTGAATCAATTTTGATGCAAGAGGGTTCATCAGAAGTTCCCTTTAATAAACGAATTTTGCTTATTGTAGGAAAAAATGCGAAAGTTGATTATCTCGAGCGCTTGGAAACAAGTGGGGAGCAAACAGCCAAAGCAATAGCAAATCTAGTTGTTGAAGTTATTGCAAAAGCAGGGGCGCAAGTCAAATTTGCAGCCATTGACCGTTTAGGAAAAAATGTCACAGCATCAGTCATTCGTCGTGGCTTGATTGGGGATAATGCAACGGTTGACTGGTCAGTTGGAGTCATGAATGACGGAAATGTTGTGGCGGACTTTGACAGTGACCTTAAAGGGAATGGTTCTCATTCACAAATAAAAGTGGTTGGAATTTCAACAGGTCATCAAACGCAAGGAATTGCCACAAGAGTGACTAACTTTGGTTTAAATTCTGTCGGACACATTTTGCAAAATGGCGTTATTCTTGATAAAGGAACTTTGACCTTTAATGCAATTGGTCATATTATCAAAGGAGCCAAAAATGCGGATGCCCAACAATCATCTCATGTTTTGATGCTTTCTGATAAAGGACGAGGAGATGCAAATCCAATTCTCTTGATTGACGAAAATGAAGTAACCGCAGGTCACGCAGCTTCTGTTGGGCAGGTTGATGAAGAAGATTTATTTTATCTTCAATCTCGTGGACTTGATGAAGAAACAGCTAAACGACTTGTTATTCGTGGATTCCTTGGCTCAGTCGTCAGTGAAATTCCTGTCAAATCAGTTCAAGCAGAATTTATTGAAACTATTGAAAGAAAGCTGGGCATGTAATGCTTGAAGGCATCAAAAATGAATTTCCAGTTCTGAATCAAATTGTTAATGATGAACCTTTGGTTTATTTGGATAATGCAGCAACCACTCAAAAACCTTTGAGCGTTTTTTCAGCGATAAAGGATTATTATGAAAATGATAACGCCAATGTCCATCGTGGTGTTCATACGTTAGCAGAGCGAGCGACTGAAAAATATGAAGCAGCGCGTGAAAAAGTCCGTGCCTTTATCAATGCTAAATCAACAAAAGAAGTCTTATTTACCAGAGGAACAACCACCTCAATTAATTGGGTGGCTCAATTTGCTGGACAAATCTTGAAAGCAGATGATGAGATTGTCATTTCCATTATGGAACATCATTCTAACATCGTTCCTTGGCAAGAAGTAGCTAAGAAAACAGGGGCAATCTTAAAATTTGTTTATCTCAAAGAGGGCGAATTGGATATGGAAGATTTGCGTCAAAAAGTCACAGCGCAAACGAAATTCGTGTCAATTGCTCATGTCTCTAATGTCTTAGGGACGATTAATCCGATAGAGGAAATTTCAAAAATTGCTCATGAACAGGGTGGTGCCTATCTGGTCGTTGATGGCGCGCAATCTACGCCACATATGGCGCTTGACCTTCAAAAAATGGATGTCGATTTCTTTGCTTTTTCAGGTCATAAAATGATGGGACCCACAGGAATCGGTGTTCTTTATGGCAAAGAAGAATTACTTAATCAATTTGAACCCGTAGAATTTGGTGGGGAAATGATTGATTTTGTTTATGAAAGTCATTCAACCTGGACAGAACTTCCTTGGAAATTTGAAGCAGGAACACCAAATATTGCGGGTGCTATTGCTTTAGGAGCAGCTATTGATTATATTCAAGAGCTTGGAATTGACCAAATTCATCAACATGAAGCCGAATTGATAGATTATGTGATGCCAAAACTTCAGAATATTGAAGGCTTAACAATTTATGGACCAAAAGATAACAAAAAACGTAGTGGAGTTATTGCTTTTAATATTGAAGGCCTTCATCCGCATGATGTCGCTACGGCATTGGATATGGAAGGGGTAGCTGTCAGAGCTGGTCATCACTGTGCTCAACCATTATTGAATTATCTTGATACTCCGGCAACGGCTAGAGCAAGCTTTTATATCTATAATACCAAAGCAGACTGTGATAAATTGGTTGAGGCACTTCAAAAAACAAAGGAGTTTTTCAAACTTGATTAATATGCTTAATTGGGTCGCCTCCCTCCCACTTTGGTTGGCAACCACTTTCTTATTCGTTATTGTTTTCTTTAGAGCTCAATGTACCTTTTGGCTAGGAAAATTGAGTTACCATGGAATATTAAAAACAAAGTGGGGCAAAAAGCTTGAAAAAAATTCAGAAACCTCCTCTGGAATTATAGCCATTCAACGGATTGGTTGGCCAATTATTCCCCTCTCCTTTTTAACGGTTGGTTTTCAAACTGCTGTTCAATTTGGAGCGGGTTTAACAAACTGGTCTTGGTTTAGATATACGCTTGCCGCGTTACCAGGTTATCTAGCATGGGGCTTCATTTATGCTATTGGAGGGCTCAGCCTTTTTCGCTCACTTGTTCAAGGCTCGGTTGGCTTACTTATACTATTTGTTATCATTATTTTAGCGGTAGTGATTGCAGCGAATCTTGTCCTTCGATATATTCGTAAAAATGGGATAAAGACCGATGACTAAATTAGCAAAAAGTAATTGACAGAAAATTTATTGACTAATAATAATTCTGTCAGTAATTATGAATAGATTTCAATTTTTTTCAAAAATAAATCAAAACAATATATAAAAATTAGAAAAAAGAAAGTGTGAAAGCGTGGCTTTATCTAAATTAGATAATCTATATCGTGCAGTCATTCTCGACCATTCATCAAATCCGCGTCATGCTGGTGAATTACATACAGGTTGTATGATTGATCTTAATAATCCAACTTGTGGAGATGTCATTCGACTGACTGTTGAATTTGAAGGAGATGTGATTTCAAACATTGCCTTTAGCGGTCATGGTTGCACAATTTCAACAGCTTCAGCCTCAATGATGACAGTGGCAGTTCTTGGAAAAACCAAAGAAGAAGCCAAAGAGTTGGCAACTATTTTTTCAGCAATGGTAACAGGAGAAACTGACGAACGTCAAGAAGCACTTGGAGATGCTCAATTTCTTGCGGGTGTCAGTAAATTTCCAGCTCGGGTAAAATGTTCAACCCTAGCTTGGAATGCTCTAAAAAAAGCCATTGATTTTGGTGAAGCACAAGAAACAGTAATTCATGGTGAATAGCTAAAATTTACTGACAGATTTTTTATCAGTAAATTAAAGACTTGTCAGCTAGGCTGAAAAGTCTGTCAATAATAAAATGCCAAAGAGGAAGAAAAATGACAGAAAATAGTACACAAGAAGTTGTCAAAGACCTCGAAGAATATAAATTTGGATTTCATGATAATGCAGAACTTGAATTCACAACCGGTTTAGGCTTGACCGAGGAAGTCATTCGCGAAATTTCTGAAACTAAAAACGAGCCTGAATGGATGTTAGAATTTCGCTTAAAATCTTTTGAAGCTTTTAAAAAGCTAGACATGCCAAAATGGGGACCAGATTTATCTGGTATTGATTTTAATGATATCGTTTATTATCAAAAACCATCAGCAAAAGCGGCTCGTTCTTGGGAGGATGTTCCTCAAGAAATCAAAGATACTTTTGAAAAAATTGGTATTCCAGAGGCTGAACGTTCATACTTAGCAGGAGCCTCAGCCCAATATGAATCAGAAGTTGTTTATCATAATATGAAAGATGAATTTGAAAAATTAGGAATTATTTTCACTGACACTGATTCAGGCTTACGTGATTATCCAGAAATTTTCAAAAAATATTTCAGCAAACTTGTTCCGCCAACTGACAACAAATTAGCAGCTTTAAATTCTGCTGTCTGGTCTGGAGGTTCATTTGTCTACGTTCCTAAAGGAGTCAAATGTGAGATTCCTATTCAAGCTTATTTCCGTATTAATAACGAAAAATCAGGGCAGTTTGAGCGGACATTGATTATTGTTGAAGAAGGAGCCTCTATTCAATATGTTGAAGGATGTACTGCCCCAACTTATTCTGCGAGCTCACTTCATGCGGCAGTCGTTGAAATCTTTGTTGAAGAGGGTGGCTACATGCGCTACTCTACCATTCAAAACTGGTCAGATAATGTTTATAACTTGGTGACTAAACGTGCGGCTGCAGAAAAAAATGCAACCGTTGAATGGATTGATGGGAATCTTGGTTCAAAAGTATCCATGAAATATCCTGCTGTGCATTTAAATGGGCCAGGAGCGCGTGGAACAATGCTTTCAATCGCTTTTGCTGGAGCAAATCAAAATCAAGATACAGGTGCTAAAATGATTCATAATGCACCAAATACTTCAAGCTCAATTATTTCAAAATCAATTGCCAAAAATGGTGGAGCAGTCAATTATCGCGGGCAAGTTACTTTTGGGAAAAATTCTAAAAAATCAGCTTCTCATATTGAATGTGACACAATTTTGATGGACGACTTATCAAAATCAGATACCGTTCCATTCAATGAAATTCACAATTCACAAGTTGCCTTAGAGCATGAAGCGAAAGTTTCAAAAATTTCTGAAGAACAACTTTATTACTTGATGAGTCGTGGATTGACAGAAAAAGAAGCCACAGATATGATTGTCATGGGATTCATTGAACCATTTACCAAGGAATTACCAATGGAATATGCTGTTGAATTAAATCGTTTGATTTCTTATTCAATGGAAGGTTCTATCGGGTAAAATTCCCAAAAATCAGTACAAGTTACAGATTTATAATTTTAAAAATACTATTAAACGTTTCTTTATTAATAAGAAGCGTTTTTTTGTTGTTATCAAACCATTTGGGAAAATAGTAAGAAGTGGCAAATAAGAATATCGGTAAAGAAAGCATCAAAAAGTAATGTAATAGAAATTATTTGTCTGTTTTAGTTCTTTTAGTTTTCGTTTTAAGAACAAAAAAATTATTGACATAACAAATCCGTTGTGATAAAATAAACTTGTAAAAAATTGGGGGTCTATATAACATATTTGTTAGAAAATGAGTTGTATTGATTACAAAAACATTAATTTTTTAAGGAGAATTTAAAATGGGAGCTATTTCCGTAACGCCTGCTGAGCTAAAACACCAAGCACAAGTTTACATTCAATCTAAAGAGCAAATTGAACAAGCCATTCAACGAGTGAATTCTATGAATTCTACAATTGCTGAAGAGTGGAAAGGTCAAGCCTTTCAAGCATACTTAGAACAATATAATCAATTAGAACAAAATGTTCGTAAATTTGAAGAATTGCTCGAAAGTATCAACCAACAGTTGAATAAATATGCTGATACTGTTGAAGAACGCGATGCACAAGATGCTCAAAGTTTTGGATTTTAATGATGAGCACCCCCTGCGGTGCTCTTTTATTTTGGCTCTTTCTAAAGGTAGATATGAAAAGGGGCAAGGAGTATAGGGCCTCATAAACCTTATTTTATGGAGATTAAATGAAAAAACGAAAAGTATTTTTAATATTTAGTGGACTATTCTTGTTTTTTTATAGTCCTTTTGTTGTTTTAGCTGATAGTGATGGAAGTTTACAGCTTAACTCTGACATGATTACTACTCAATCAGGAGCTGGTTCTAGTACCTCAGATTTTGCTATTCGCTCTCAACTTTTCTCAAAAGATTTAGATAAGAAAACACAAGAAAAAGCCAGAAATACTGAAGAAGCAACAAAGCATGTTAATGATATAGACTTCAGTAAAAAAAGTCAAAATAAACTCTATAAAACGAATTATCAAAGTCTTAAAACGAAATTATTTAGAGATTATAGTCAGACAAATGTAGCATCAACTGAATCGAAGAAAGACTCTAAGAATAATGGAATGTTAATACTTTTACTTCTGACATTACCATTAATGATTTTAACCGGATATGTTGCTAGAAGTTTGACACGTAGAAAGAGAAGGAAATAATGAAAGACTGACGTTAAGTCTTCTGACGGGATGTAAAGGATCCAAAAATATTCAAGGTACTTGGCATGCTCAAAATGGTGATGAAAGAAATTTAACTCTTAAATTTACTGACAAGAAAGTAATGATAGAGGGAGATGAGTACAAATATACTCAAAATGCGATTGGAATAGAAAATGGCATAAGGTATTATGGAATAGAAGAAAATGGAAAAAATTATAGTATTATCTTTCCAGAAAAAGATAAAAATATTGCTCTGATGATTGAACCAGAATCAACAGATAATTATTTCCGAGGAACACTGATATTTGCAATGAACAAAAAAGAAAATCCCAGTTATAGTGAATATGCAGAGCGATATATAAACTAAATGATATTTAAATTCTTATTATTTTTTACGAGAAACGACTATCTGAGGAAGAGGAAAGTTTTATGAATAAACAATTAGATAAAAAAATGAAAAAAAGACATTGGATAATTATTACATCCTTACTTGTCGCTCTTATCGCCCTTTTAGGCGTCTTTGTTTACTTGACTATTAGAACTAAAAAGAAAGAAGTTGTTGCAAAACCAACGATTGCCCTTGTTAATGAGGACACTGCTTCAAGTTTTAATAAAAAAGACTATAACTTTGGGAAAGATTTTGTAAGTTTGGTATCTGGAGATTCTAAATATAACTGGCAAGTGGTATCTCGTTCTGTAGCTGACCGTGCTTATGCAGATAAATCAGTTGATGCGGTGATTTATATTCCACAAGCTTTTTCACATGATATTTTGACTTTGGAAGATATTAATCCAATCAAATCACAAGTTAATTATAAGTTGCAGTTTAGTCAATCTGCTTTGTCACAAAATGTGCTAAATGATAAAATTACGAGTGTTTTGAAAGATTTCAATCAAAACATTGTTAAAATGTACTATGCTTCTGTGGCAGGTAATATCTCAGAAGCACAGAATAATATGAATGATGTGATTACGAATCAAGGAAATGTCTTAACTAATCTGTCTAATGATGTCTATGGTCCTTTTCAGTCAACAACACAAAATTATTCTTCTGTTATTTCTGCTGCCAATGGCTTGAAATCAGAAAATAGCGCGTGGATTTCGTCTCAAAATAGTTTTACAAAATCTACTCAGTCAATGCTTGATTCCACAAGCAAAACATTTACAAGCCAATTAACGGGTTTGAAACAGTATTTTGATACACAAAAACAAATTGCTGATGTCAATCTTAAAAATGGTAATAAAGGAATTACTGATCAATCGGAAGATGACCAAAAAGTGTATTTTAAACAGTTTGATGATTTACACTCTGGTACGCTCAATAATCTCTTTAATTTCTATAAAAAAGATGATTCAAGCGAAAAAGGTGTCTTAACTAATCTGCAAAATCAAGTGAAGGATTATAATACGCTAATTACGGGAGTTCATGATGATATTAATAGCCAAATTGATAGTCTCACAGCTAACCGAGATCATTTAATTGATTTGGAAAACAAACTTTACACACAATTTTTTGCTCAAACTAACCCAGACTTAAATAATTCAAACTTCAATGATTCAAAAATAGCAAGTGATTACCAAAAGGACGAAAATGCAAGGGAGGCTCTTGCTCAAAACTTAATAAGTTCATTTGGGCAAACTGATAGCTTTGGCTCAACCGATTATATGGACAAATTAAATGATTCAGTGTCCAACATCGCGTGGACAAGTCAAGATTATTCAGCTTTGTTTACTGCCATGCATAAAAAAGGAATCAGTACAGCTAAATATGAAAATGAACTAGATTTGATTAATCGTTATGGAAGTGTAAATCCTGGTCTAACACCTGCACAAGCGAAATTTGGTGATGCCCCTTCTAATAATAATACAGAGCAAACTTTTACAAAAAAATTAAAAATTACTGTACCTGCAGGTGTAAATTATTCTCTTAATCTCAACTATCCAGCTGATGTGCAAGTCACATATGATGTCAATTCTTCCGTTGATAATAAAGAGGCTAAAATTATAGAAACTGCAGGGACTGATGATCTCACACTTTATAACAAAGATCATATCACGACTAATCCCGATGGTACAACAAAAAATGAAGATAATACTTCTGTTGCTACATTCACCATTCAATATAATGTTTCTTTAGGGCAAACTACAGGAGCTAAGGTGAAATTTTCGTGGGGTGAAACGGGGAATGAAAATGTTACTTCTGAAAAGTACATACTTTGTCCAGCAAATGAAATTTCAGAATATCTAGGAGGAAATAATTTTGGAGATATTGCAGAACTATTAAGCCAAATTGATGATACTGCTAATCTGATTACTTGGATTTATGGAAAACCAAACTATGATTTGGACGATATGTTAAGAAAACTTCCAAATTCTGCAACCCTTGAAGATTTTAAAAATTTATCTAAAGAGACCCGAATTGCTAGTTGATTATTTAGGCATGACTTGATACCCGATAGAATATCTTAAAGTCTCTGGTTCCAGTGATTTAGCTGATTTTAACAGTAAAGAATACGCTAAAAGTATCATCTCTAATTTCAATTGAAAACCTTGAGGCGAACGACTTTTACAACGCTCAGCTCCTAGATTTGTCAAAAAAGAGAAAACTCGCTCAATCACTTTTCTACGTTTTGAAAAATTAGGGAAAAGGATTTTCTTTTGCTTCATGTTCTTCCTGACAGGTGTCATTAGATCAATTCCTTTTAATTTCAGCCTATCATGCAGTGACTGACCTAGATATCCCATATCTCCAAGGACTGTTGGTGTCCCAAATTGACTCAACACTTCCTCGGTCATTGAACTATCAGCCATTGAAGCAGGAGTAATTGTGTAGTCTATGACATAGCCTGATTCACTGACTAAAGCATGACATTTACATCCATAGAAGTACTGTCCCTTTGTAGCATTGTAGCCAACATTTGCATAATCTCCAAGACCTTTGCTTCTGAAATTACGAATAGGCTGACACAAAGGAATGGGGAAGCTGTCAATAATGGATACACTAATTCCTTCAACCTCTTTAAAGACGAGTGCTTGGCGAATGACTTGGATACTCGGTAAGAGGGCATTACAACGGCAGACAAAGCGAGAATATTCTAGGAAATTAGGAAATAAACTTTGAGCCAATTGGTGCTTAGCTTTAAGCGTTTCACTAAAATGCAGTACGCCCCATAGGTAACAAGCGATAACTAAGCAATCTGATGTTGCGAGATGGACGTTCTTTCGGTTTTGAACCTCAAGGGGAACCCTCGTTTGATAAAGCGTCTCAATGGTTGTCAGTAAATAAACAAAAACTTTTGGAAGTGTCCTGAACTGTGCTATTATAAGTCATATAAGTCGTGCGCTTTCTAATGCTTAGTGCTTTAAGATTAGGATAGCACGACTTATTTATTTTCCAATGAAATTAACTAGCAATTCGGGTATAATTTTAAAAACAGTTAACCAAAATTTGATTATAGGGTTACTATTTGATATGATACCAGTATAATAAAAAAATCTTTTATTGTAAAATATAAAATTAGGAGTAACAACATGACTAACAATCAGAAAGTCAAAACATTAACTTATTCAGCCTTTATGACTGCTTTTATTATTATCTTGGGATTTTTACCAGGAATTCCAATTGGTTTTATTCCAGTTTCAATCATTCTTCAGAATATGGGGATAATGATGGCAGGGGGGCTTCTTGGCCCTAAATATGGTACAATTTCGGTAGGTGCTTTTCTTGCTTTAGCTTTAATTGGTTTACCTGTTCTGACAGGAGGGAATGGTGGTGCGGCTAGTTTCTTAGGGCCTTCAGGTGGTTATCGAATAGCCTGGCTCTTTACCCCATTTTTAATTGGCTTTTTCCTAAAGAAATTAAAAATTACGACTTCCCAAAATTGGTTTGGAGAGTTAATAATTGTTTTATTATTTGGGGTTATTTTTGTGGATTTTGTTGGTGCAATCTGGCTATCTTTTCAATCTAATATTCCACTATTAACTTCTTTAATTTCTAACTTAGTTTTTATTCCAGGAGACTGTATCAAAGCCATTTTAACGGTCGTCATCGTTCGACGTCTTAGAAAGCAAGGAGGTTTTGAACTTTATTTTAGAAAGTGATAGTTATGCAAACAACAAAACAATTTGTCTTGTTAGAACTTCTTCGGCAAAAAGGAAATTGGGTTTCAGGAGATGAATTAGCAGAAGAGCTAAATATTAGTCGTGAAAGTATTTGG
Organism: Lactococcus cremoris subsp. cremoris NBRC 100676; assembly: GCF_001591705.1. Lineage (GTDB taxonomy): Bacteria > Bacillota > Bacilli > Lactobacillales > Streptococcaceae > Lactococcus > Lactococcus cremoris. Next base: position 27,314 of record NZ_BCVK01000020.1, read on the forward strand.
AAAGCAATCAATACTTTAAAACGTAAAGGAAATCAGATTGTCAGCCGAAAAAATTTAGGATATAAGTATATTGGCAATGAATCATTAGACGAAGATACGATAAATTTTTATAGTGGAATGAAATTTGAAAATGATATTTTCGTTTTTGATGAAGTGACTTCTACACAGGAAGTGGCAAAACAATATTTGACGACTCATGAGGTCAAACAGCCGCTTGTTTTTGTTGCGAATAATCAATCTCAAGGACATGGGAGGCGCGGTCGAAAATTTTATTCGCCAAGTGATACTGGACTATATTTTAGTCTTATTTTACCTAATCCCAGCCATGATATTTTGAAAATAGGTTTATTGACTACAAGTACTGCTGTTGCCGTGGTCAAAGTACTTGAAAAATTTTATGAGGATAAAAACTTTAAGTTAAAGTGGGTTAATGATATTTATCTAGATACTTATAAAGTGGGAGGTATTATCACAGAAGCGGCTTTAGATTTAGAATCGAGTTCTGCTAGCAATTTTATTATGGGAATTGGCTTAAATTTGGCAACTAAGGAATTTCCAGATGAGTTATTAGGAAAAGTGAAAGGAATTAATCCCAATATAAATATAGACCGGAATCAATTGATTGCAGAAATGGCTCAGGAAGTAATTGCTAATTTTTCAAATTATACTCACCCGAACTTGATTGAAGAATATCGCAAGCGCTCTTTATTAGTCGGAAAAGAGGTTACTTTGAAATTAGGAACGAGTTCTGTCAAAGGAGAAGTACAAGGAATTGCTGATGACGGAAGTTTAGTACTCAAAGGGGATTCAGGAAAGCTACAATCTTTCACGAGTGGTGAGGTTATAAAAGTTGATTGGTAAGAGAAGTAGGAGATATACTATTGGAAAAAATTTGGGGAAAAGTGGTAGATGATGAGGGAAGATGCAGTCATTACCATCAAGAAAATGATATTGTTGCATTAAAATGTTCTGGCTGTGAAAAATATTTTTCATGTTATGAATGTCATGACGAACTAGAAAATCATCAATTTGTGGCTACTGAAAAAGAAGATTTTCCAGTACTTTGTGGTCATTGTAAAACAAGGCTGAATTTTAATGATTATTCACAAGGTTATTGTATCAATTGTAAAGCTGTCTTTAATCCAAATTGTCATCGCCATTGGAAAATTTATTTTAAATCATAAATTCTTTTTTTTATAAAATTTATCAAAGGTCAAGTTATTCTTGAAGTTTTAATAAATTTTAAATTAATAACAAAGGATATAGGCCGATAAAATGAAGTCTAAACAAAGTGTATAATCTAGATTTTTGCACATTGTTCCATTTAAAAAATGGTATAATCTGCAAAACTGTTATATATAAAATACTTTTTAACTTATGGAAAACTTTAAGGAAAATGAAAATGTTATTTACTGAATTAGCAAGAGAAAAGTCAGCAAAATATTGGGAAATGAGTTTTGAACACCCTTTTATCGAAGGTTTAGTGACGGGGAACTTATCTTCTGATGTTTTCCGATATTACTTACTTCAAGATCGCTATTATTTAGAGCACTTTAGTAAGCTCTATCTTTATATTGCGGAAAAAACTGAGGATAAAATGATTCGAGAACATTTAAAATTAAATGCAGAAGAATTAAAAGAAGGTGAAATATTCATTCGAGAAGGTTTTTTTAGGGACTTAGACATTACCGAGCAAGAAATTTCAGAAACCGCTATTGCTCCAACTGCTTATCATTATGTTTCTCATATGTATCGTCAGCTCGTTGATGGTACGGTTAATACGGCTATTGCTGGAATGTTGCCTTGCGCTTGGCTTTATCATGAGATTGGACTTCGTTTGATTGATAGGGGTTCTTCTAACGCCTTATACCAACGATGGATTGAAACATACGCGAGTGAAGAGGCTGCGGCACAAATCGAAAAAGAGTGTGCCATTATCAATCAACTTTATCAAGAAAGTAATGAGTCAGAACGTGAAAAAATGCTTGAAGCTTTTGTGATTAGCAGTAAGATGGAATACGAATTTTGGGAAATGTCGATGAACTTAGAAAAATGGTAATTTTTCGGGAATAAGTGAGAAATATCGATATGACTTATAATGTAAAAAAAACATTAATTTTATTTCAGTTATTTCTTGCAAACGGATACACAAAATGTTAGAATATGTTTATCCTTATAGGAAAACGTTTACCTTTAAGTCATGGTTACGTTACTAAGCTATAGCGAGTAGCTTAATTTCTTTCAGATCCCTCCTAGTCAGGGGGATTTTTTATTTTGTGAAATATAAAATTTTAAGATGATTATCTCGTCAAAATAATGAATCTATTGAGTCAAGATGTTCACTTGAAAATAATTCGCTTTTAAGTGAGAAAAAGCTTGTCACTGTTATCTTTAGATGTTATAATTTATTGTGGTGCAAAATTTTATATGCTAGTTAGGAGAAGTAGTGGAACATTCAGCTACTCAGCGCGAATCCCAAAAAATCTGGACGGCCATTAAAAACTGGTTTCTAGTGGACAAAGTTTTTCTGATTTCGTTTATTATTGCAATTATTGCCATTAGTTTGGGTGGAGTGACAACTCGTTTTTTCAATTATCATGTCATTGTTACGGTTTCAGGATTGATGCTTGTCATTGGTGGTTTTAAGGAAACAGGATTGTTACAGTATTTGGGACAGACCTTAGTCAAAAGAAGTACAACAACGCGTCAGCTTGTTCGATTTACGACGCTACTTACCTTCTTTTTAGCCGTTTTTTTTACAAACGATTTAACAATTTTGACGGTTTTACCGCTCTATTTAGCGATTACTAAAGAAATTAAAAATCGAAAATCAGTTTATATTGGGGCAGCTTTAATTGTTCCAGCTTGTCATATCGGTTCTGCCTTGCTTCCGCAAGGAAATCCGCATAATCTCTATCTTTATTCGTTTTATAAGGTAGCGGCACATCATGGTGGTGTTCCTCTGACAAATTTAGACTTTTTCAAAGGAACTGGGGCTTTATGGATTTTAGGTTTATTGATTTTGATGATTGCTTGTCAATTCATCGATAATGAGCCTTTGGTTATTGAAACTAAAGTGAATCAATTTAATAAAGTTGAAACTTCTATCTTCGTTGTTTTGATGTTGTTAATGGCAGCTTCTGTTTTTGGTTATGTGAATTTTTATCTTGCTGGAGCAGTCGTTGCTCTAGTTGTGCTAATTTATCGTCCGCGACTTTTTAAAGGAATTGATTATCATCTTTTATTTACTTTTATCTTTTTCTTTTTGATTGTGGGTAATATCGCTAATATTCATGTGTTGACTGATTTTATCAGTAATACCTTAGTTGGACCACAGGCTTCTTTTTTAGGAACCGTGATTATGAGCCAGTTTATTTCTAATATTGCGGCCCCCATCTTGATTTCGCCATTTACTCCCCATGCTGTTTCTTTGGTCCTTGGAGCTGATATTGGTGGGATTGGAACAATTGTTTCCTCTATGGCAACACTGATTGCTTATAAGGTGATTCGGATGAATGCGCGGGGCGAAACACGTGGTTTCGTAAAATATTTTACAATTGTCAATGCCGGATTTGTCCTAATTTTAACACTGATTGGTTTGATTATTGTGACACTTGTTGGTTAAAATGTAAAAGTTGGACTTTCCAACTTTTTTTATTTTTCAAAAAATTAAAAGTTACTGACAGGTCTCGTAGTCACTTTTATTTATTTTTAAGATTTATTATCTAGCGATGTGAGAAGTTCTGTCATTAGTTAATAATTGGTGTATAATAGATAAAAACTATAAAGGGGATAAGATGGAGTTTAGACTAGCAAAAAAAGCTGATGCTCAGCGACTTTTAGAGATTTATAGACCATATGTTGAAAAAATAGCCATTACTTTTGAGTACGAAGTGCCCACACTAGAAGAATTTGAAAATCGAATTGAAAAAATTGGGAGTCAATTTCCATATCTTTTAGCGATTGAAAATGGTAAAATCATTGGTTATGCCTATGCAGGGGCCTACCGTGAACGGGCGGCTTATGATTGGGTGGTCGAATTATCAATTTATTTAGATGAAAAAGAGCGACAACATGGAGCTGGAAGTGTCCTTTATCAAAAGTTACTGACAGCCTTAGCGGCACTCAATTATCAGCGGGCCTATGCTTGTATCACTTATCCAAATCCTGCTAGTGTCGCTTTCCATGAGAAATTTGGATTTCAACAAATTGGACTTTTCCCCAAGGCTGGTTATAAGTTTGAACAATGGTATGGAATTGTTTGGTTAGAATTAGCACTACAAAAATCTGACGAGATAAAGGCTACAAAATTACTGACAGATTTATCAGAAGAGGAAATAAAAAAAATCTTGGAATAATGACCAAGGTTTTTTTATTATATAAATTATAAAAGAAGTAAAACATTTTGCCTTTTGTAAGAAAATATTAAAATAAAATTAAATAAAATAAATATAAATTAGAAAGGAAGAAAAAATGAACAAATTTATCTGGTCCATTTTTATCCCAATCCTGATTTTTGCAGGACTACTGACCCTTCTGGGCTTTCTCTTAGAAACTCAGCACTTTTACTGGCTTCAAACTATTGAGCTCATTTATCTTTTTGGAAGTCTGCTCATTTCTTTTACTAGTTTTCGTATCTGGAGACTTGGCATAAAAATTCGGAGAATGAAAATATTAAAAGTATTATGGCTTTTTCTAAGTTTTGTATTTTTACTTGACTTAATTAATACTGGAGTCTATATAGCACAGGGGCGTGGCTTACTTTGGGGAATGAGTAATTATAATTCGGCTCTTCCGGCTTTCTTGGCTAGTCTGCTACTTTTAGTCTTGTGTTTTAATGGGGTGAGAAATCAAATGAAAACGGTAAAATAAAAAGACAAAATTAATAAATTTTTGTCTTACCTATTCAAAGAAAAGTAGGTGAAAAGTGAAAATAAAATGATATAATTAGAAAAAAAGGGAAGTGTAAGGAAAATTATGACATTAAAGATTGACAAAGTTCGCAAAAGCTTTGGAGACAAAATTGCTGTTGACAATCTCAATATGGTGGTTAAACCAGGCGAAGTTATGGGCTTAATTGGTCAAAATGGTGCAGGTAAAACAACAACTTTTCGGATGATTCTTAATTTTATATCAGCTGACCAAGGAAGAATTACTTGGAAAGATGGCCCGATAAATCAAGAAATTAAACAAAAAATTGGTTTTTTACCCGAAGAGCGAGGTCTCTATCAAAAAATGACGGTAGAGGATCAAATCCTTTATTTTGCCGAACTACATGGGATGAAACGGGCAGATGCACGTCTAAAACTTCAAGATTGGATGAAACGCTTAGAAGTTGTTGGAAAACCAATGGATAAAGTTCAGACGCTCTCAAAAGGGAATGCCCAAAAAATTCAATTTATCGCAACCTTGATTCATGAACCTGAATTTTTGATTTTAGACGAACCATTCACAGGACTTGATCCTGTAAATACAGAACTTTTGCGAAATGAAATTAAGCGAAGTCGTGATAAGGGAGCAGCAGTTATTTTCTCTAATCATAATATGAGTGATGTTGAGCTCTTATCTGACCACTTGCTGATGCTAAAAGGTGGGCAAACGATATTGAATGGTACAGTTGAAGATATCAGAGCTTCTTATGGTCGGACCCGTGTTTATTTGGAGTCGGACCTATCAAATGATGAACTCTCCTTGATTTCAGGAGTTGAGTCAATTGAAAAAAGAGGGAGTGGCCGTTCGATTAAAATTTCTGAAGCAAATGTTGGTCGTGAAATTTTTCAAAAAGTAGCCAAAGATGGCTATGTTCAAGCCTTTGTTCAATCCCCTCCCTCCCTTGATGAAATTTTCCGAATGGAAGTGGCTGAGCATGATCAAGAAGACCTAAGCGCGAAAAGTGGGGTGGCGAAATGAAAAATCAAACTTGGCTTGTTGCAAAAAATATTTATCGTAGTCGCATCAAAGGAGTTGGTTTTTGGGCTCTCGTTCTTTCTCCTTTTTTATTAGGAGCAGTCTACTTAGTTATTGGTTTGGTCATCAGTAGCGGGGCCAATCAAACCCCACAATTGGCGGTCGTGGATAATCCTGCTTTAACTCAAATTCTTTCTAAAAATGAGAGTTTAAAAGCTGATATTAAAAATGAATCTTCTTTAAAGGAGGCTAAAAATGAGCTTTCTGAAGGGAGGATTGATGGGTTTTTGACTGTTGAAGATGGGGCTTACACCATTGTTACGGACAATAAATCAAGTGTCAAATTTGACCAAACAAGTTTTCAAGCAGCACTAACTCAAGTTAATATATCAAAGACAGCTCAGCGTTTAAATCTATCTGCGGCTGATGTTCAAGAATTGCTCAGTCCAGCTAAATTTACGATGAAAACTCAGACAAGTTCTGGGCAAAAATCAACAGGAAATTCTCAGACTGGGGCAAATATTGCCATTGGTTCAATTGCTTCGATTTTAATTTTCACATTGATGATGATGTATGTGGGAATTATAGGGCAAGAAATTGGTAATGAGAAATCAAGCCGGATTATGGAGACTTTACTTGCGGCAACAAGCTCAAATGTGCAGTATTATGGGAAAATTATCGGTGTTATTTTACTTCTGACCACTCAGCTTGGAATTTACGTTCTCGGATTTGGAGTTGCTTATCCATTCATCAGAAATTTAGACCAAATCAAAGCAATTGGTGAAATGCTTTCAGGCATTACCTTTGGTTTTGGAATTTATTTAGTCGCGATGTCATTGGTTGGAATTTTGGGTTATCTTATTCTTGCTTCAATTGTGGCTTCTTTAGTGAATGAACAAGCCCAAGTTCAACAAGCTACTCAGCCAATTGCCTTTTTAGCGATGATTGGATACATTGGTGGTATTGCAGGCTCAACTGTACCTGGAAATATTGTTTTAAAAGTGCTTAGTTTTATACCTTTTATTAGTCCAACTTTGATGACTAGTCGTTTAGCCATCCAATACTCAACCACTACAGAAGCCTGGATTGCTCTTGGCTTACAGTTACTAGCCAATCTGGCAATAGCTAAGGCTGGAGAGAAAATTTATGCGCGTAATGTGCTTTCTTATAGCGATGAGAAGATTATGAGTCAACTCTTTAAAGGACTGACAGGAAGACAGGCAAAGCGAAAAAATGCTGACAAAGTGGTCAGTGAAAATGGAGAAAAGAAAAATCCTTGGCGACGCAATTCACCATTAAGACTGGCTCTTGTTATCTTAATTATTCTAATTATCTTGGCTTACCGGTTCATTTTTAAATAAAAACATTAATAATTTAACTCTTGGAAACTTTTCAAGAGTTTTTTCGTATATAAAAGTATGGAAAAAATTTTAGATAAATTAAAAGAATACTGGAAAATAATGCTTTTAGTTGTTTGTGCACTTATTGCTGGTGGAATTTTTATATATTTTCACCAATTCACCAAAGCAAGCTGAAAATCTGTCAGTAGAAAATTTGAGCTCTAGTTCTACCAAAAGCTCTGTCAGTAAATTTAATAGCAGCAGTGAAAAAAATAAAAACGAAATTATGGTTGATTTGAAAGGAGCGGTTGCAAAACCTAATGTATACCAAATTTCGTCAGATGAGCGCCTTGTTGATTTAATTAGGCAAGCGGGAGGATTTACTGACCAAGCAGACCAAAAATCAATCAATCTGTCAGCGAAACTTAAAGATGAAGAAGTGATTTATGTACCAAAACTTGGGGAAAGTTCAAGTTCAGAAAGTACTGACAGTCCTATTAGCAGCTCTGTCAGTAATCAAGTTTCAACGACAAGTGGTCCAAAAATAAATATCAATAAAGCAGACCTGACAGAATTACAAAAACTGACTGGAATTGGTCAAAAAAAAGCGCAAGATATTATTGATTTTCGCATGAAAAATGGTGACTTTAAATCAATAGAGGATTTGGGTAAAGTATCTGGCTTTGGGGATAAAACATTAGAAAAATTGAAAGATGAGATTTCTATTGATTAAATTTCCCCTGATTTTTCTAACTTATCTTGTTGTGCTACTTTATTTTTGTATCTTTACTTACAATTTACCCTTGCTTATTTTATTTATTTGCTCAATTTTACTAGCTTTATTCAGAAAATATTATCTAATGATTCCGATATTAATTGTTTTTGCTGTATTTTTTCTGTTAATCAATAGTCTTAGTATTAGGGATAATGAAAATCAACCAAAAAATCTCTCAAAAATTGAATTAATTCCAGATACAATCCAAGTCAATGGTGATTTATTGAGTTTTCAGGGGAGAATGAATGGACAAAAATATCAAGTCTATGACACATTGAAAAGTCTAAAAGAGAAAGGGTTTTATCAGAACTTAAGTCAAAATTGTCAGTTAAGTTTCACAGGAAACCTTGAAATACCAGAAACTCAGCGAAATTTTAATGGTTTTGATGACCAAAAATATTTAACTAGTCAAAATATCTATCGACAGATTACCATCCAACAAATTACAAATGTGGAAATAAAAAAGAATTTTGACCTTCATACTTTAAGGCGAAAGGCAATTGTTTGGACACAAAATCATTTTCCAAAACCGATGAGTGACTATATGACGGGTTTGCTTTTTGGCTTTTTAAGTAAGGATTTTAATCAGATGAGCGATATTTACAGCTCTTTAGGAATTATTCATCTTTTTGCTCTATCAGGAATGCAAGTAAATTTTTTTATTGATTGGTTTCGTAAAATACTTCTTCGCATGGGACTGACGAGAGAAAGAGTGAATCTTGTTCAAATTCCATTTTCTATTTTTTATGCTTTTATGACGGGATTATCGGTTTCAGTTTTAAGAGCCCTTTTTCAAAAAAATATTCGTCTGACTTCTTTGGATAATATCGCAGTTACGACATTAGTTTTGATGCTCATAAGTCCAAAATTTTTACTGACGACTGGTGGTCAGCTTACCTTGTTTTATGCTTTTGTCATTTCGATGCTTAATCATCCTTTTTCTAATTTAAATGGATTGAAAAAAGTGCTGACAGAATCATCAGTCCTTTCACTTTGTGTTCTTCCGTTACTCATCTTTGATTTCCATATTTTTCAGCCTCTTTCAATATTATTAACAATTATATTTGGTTTTCTTTTTGATTTTATGTTGCTCCCGCTGCTTTTATGCTGTTTTCTTATATCATTTTTGGGATTTTCGCTCAATTTAAATTATATTTTTCAAATTCTAGAATGGCTAGTTTATAAAGTTGATTTACCCTTACATTACCCCTTTGTTTTGGGGAAACCTAGTTCACTCGAATTAATTATTCTATTTGTGTTAATTGGTTTATTCGTAGATTCATTTTCTCATAAAAAAAGGAGATTTTTTTTAATTGGATTTATATTTTTATTTTTTTCATCACTAAAAATCCAATGAGAGCAAGCATTACAGCAGTTGATATCGGACAAGGAGATAGTATTTTTCTACAAGATAAGTTTAATAAAGAAAACATTCTGATTGATACTGGGGGACGACTTGCTCTTCCTCAAAAAAATTGGCAAAAAGCGCAGATGCAATCAAATGCTGACAAAACGCTTATCCCTTATTTAGAATCCATGGGGGTGGCTCATATTGACCAACTTATTCTGACTCATACAGATGCTGACCATGTTGGCGATTTCTTGTCCTTAGCTGATAAAATAAAAATAAGAGAAATCTGGATCAGTCCGGGAGAATTAACCAACATTAGTTTTGTGGAAAAATTAAAAAAAGCAAAAATTCCGATTCATGTTAGTAAAGTTGGGGATAAAATTCCGATTTTTGATAGTTTTCTTCAAGTTTTATCAAATGGTTACACTAAAAAAGGAAATAATAATGATTCCATAGTGACTTATGGAAACTTTTACCATACAAAATTTCTTTTTACAGA
>NZ_BCVK01000021.1 GCF_001591705.1 Lactococcus cremoris subsp. cremoris NBRC 100676
CAATTTTATATATATTCATGAAATAACTCCAAGATAAATTAACGTAATCGTTTGCATTTTGATTATATCGCTTTTTTGTTTTTTTAACCACTATTAATAATGTAAAATATGTTGGACTAATGAAATTGAATAATAAAAAGCCATACCATAAAGTATAGCTTAAAAAGGACTTACTCTTTTTTGAAATATAAAATCATTGACTTCAATTATTTTTCTTTTTGTAGTTTCTCATCATGAAGTAAGCAATAATACCAAAGATAAGTGGTCCACCAATCATTGAGATAAATGAGGTCAACATTTCTGATAATGCTTTTGCAGTTTGGTCAACAGCTGGTAATTGAACATAGTTCACAATCGGTTGAATAATTGTGAAGAAGTTCGCGCCACCAACGACTACTAAGACCAAAATTGTCAAGAAATTAACAACGAAGTTTGATTTAAAGAACTCAATTGGTTTAGCAATATTTTTATTTTTCTTGAAGTACCAGAAAGCAATAACGATGAAGAGATAAGGCAAGGTCATAGAAACATTAGCCATATAAGTCAAAATGAGGAAGAATTGACTTGCACCACCTTGTGAAGTCAAGAAATTCAAAACAATAATAAAAGTAACAATTGCAAATTGAATCCACATTGCAAATTTTGGCATACCTTCTTCATCAAGTTTACCTAATTTACCAGGCCAAAGTTTTTCTGGTGTACCAGTAATCAACTGTTTGATTGGGCTGTAAGTTAAGGTAAAGTAAGCACCCATATAGGCAAGAAGCATTGAAAGACCAATATAACGGGCAAAAATTCCACCAAGCATATCCGCTCCAGAAGTAGAAAGTCCAAGTGCATGACCAACTGCTTCACCAAGATTTTGCAAAAGCATATAAGGAACAGTTCCAAGGTTCATTGACCCATCTTTTATTGCTGGAATCCATTGTGAATAATCAACAAAGAATCCAACGCTAAGAATAGCTACTGAGTAACCCACCGCAATAATAAGTGCTGATGTAATAATTCCACGAGGGAAGTTTTTCGCTGGTTCATGTGTTTGATCGACTAAACCGGCGATTGATTCTACCCCACCATAGGCAAATACAGCAAAGACAAGAAAGGCGATAAAAGCAACGATACTACCATCAAAAGTTGGATTAGGAGATGACGTAAAAGCAGCAAGGTTAATTGGTGTTGCAGGATGTCCATTAACAACTAGTACAAGAACTGCGCCAAGAATTAAAATAACATTGAGCGAAAGAACGGCAATCCCAGCAATAGAGGTGAACTTTTTAATTGTTTCGACCCCTTTAGATACCATAAATGTAATGACGGCCATCCAAACAACGGCTGCAATTGAAATTTAAAGTAATGATGGTGTATGTGTTGAATTACCAAAAATTAAATTCACCATTGGAATCAAAATTTTATTTGCGACACTTACCATCCAAATGACATAAGATGCATACCACATGAATGTTCCAATAAAGGCGAAAGTAGGATTAACTGCCTCACTCATCCATGAGTAGATTCCTCCTTTTTCATCTTTAAATGCTGATCCCATTTCCGTTACCATAAAGGCAAAGGGGAGGAAAAAGAGGAGAGCTCCGATAATATACCAAGGAATAGCACCGTAGCCCATTTGATAGAAGGCAACTGGGATATTCCCAAAGCCAAAGACAGTCGTAAAGATCATCAACGAGAGACCTACGAGTGAGAGTTTACCTTTTGTGTTTTGTGACATAATCTTTCCTTTTTACATTGATTAATAATTTTATCAACCAATTTATTTTTAAAGTGTTGAATGATTAACTAAATTTTACTTATAAATCTGTCAGTAAAATCTTTAGAAACAGAATAATATTGTAGACAGTAGCAGAAAGTTATCGAAAAGTAGCGATTAGTCTGAAAATTACATGCTAAGCGCAAAGCAAGCCGCTCAAGTAGATTTTTTAATAAAAACCTTCTTGGGCGACTTGTTCTTTTATTATCGAGTCCTTAAAAATAATAACTCTATTTTTTTCTTTTATTTTGCTACTTCATTGTTCAAACGGATAATTTCAAGCAAAGTATCTACTGCTTTTTCCATTGTTTGTACAGAAACAAATTCAAAACGTCCGTGCATGTTTTCTCCACCAGCAAAAAGGTTTGGTGTTGGAAGTCCCATAAACGAAATTTTAGATCCATCAGTCCCACCACGGATTGGTTCAATAATTGGGGCAATATCAAGATTTTCCATTGCTTTTTTGGCAATATCAATAATTGACATATCTTTTTCAATGATTTGAGCCATATTGTAGTATTGATCTTTAATAACTGGTTTTACACGGTTTTGACCAAGTTCAGCATTCATTTTATCTGCAATCTCTTGCATCAAAGCTTTACGTTCGTTGAATTTACCTTCTTCATGGTCACGAATAATATATTGAGCTCTTGCTTCTTCTGGTGTACCATCAAGTTTCAAAAGATGGAAGAATCCTTCACGACCTTCTGTTTTTTCAGGACGGTCAAATTCTGGAAGTGCATTATGATAGTCAATTGCCAATTGCAAAGCGTTAACCATCATATTTTTTGCTGTACCAGGGTGAACGTTTTTACCTTGGAATTCAATCACTGCACCAGCTGCTGAGAAAGTTTCATATTGAAGTTCTCCAAGTGGTCCACCATCTACAGTGTAAGCAAAGTCAACATCAAAGTCAGCAACGTCAAACTTATCAGCACCTACACCAATTTCTTCATCAGGTCCAAATCCAACTCGAATTTCGCCATGTTCAAAATCAGGATTAATGTTCAAGAGATAATCAGCCAAAGTCATGATTTCAGCGACACCAGATTTGTCATCTGAGCCAAGCAAAGTTGTTCCATCAGTATGAACCAATGTTTGCCCTTTGTAGTTTTTAAGATTTGGAAAATCTTTTGGATCAAGTGTAAACTCAGTATCCCCAAGTTGAATCACAGACTCCCCATCATAATTTTCCAAAATTTGTGGGTTAACTCCTTCTGCATTAAAATCAGCGGTATCCAAGTGAGCTAAAAGTCCAATTTTACGCACTTTTTTATCTGTGTTTGCAGGAATTGTCCCGATAACATAACCATTTGATTCAAGATAATGAACATCTTTGAGCCCAAGAGCTTTCATATCTTCACCCATTTTGTGGGCAAATTCTACAAGCGCTTGTGTTGAAGGTGTTGTTGTGCTGTTTTCATCTGAACGTGTGTTTACTTTAACATATTCAAGAAAACGTGGTAACAGTTTTTCGTACTTCATTGGTTCTCCTTTAATTTATTATAATCGCCTATTTGTCTCCCAATGAGATAAAAGGCTCAATAGCTGTGGTTTGTTGGATTTGAGCAATAATAAAAGATTTAGCATCATCATATTTTTGCTCTGGAATCACTTGTTCTGAAAACTCCAAAAGACATTTATATTCTTTTTCAGAAATCTTTTCAATATAATTATATTTTTCAAGTACATTGACAAAAATATCACTTTTATTTTTGACGATGTCTTTACGCATGAATTTTAAGAGAAAAGTCGTCATATATTTTAATGCATACTCAGGGTCCACATCTCCAATCATTTGATAAATTTCTTTTTCAAATGCTGTTAAAGGGAGATTACTCGCTACTTTATTAAAATAATTGGCGAGTGTTGGTGTAACTTTTGTATTTTCTGGATATTCCTTGTAAGAAAAAGATGTCACAAAATTCAATATAACTTGATTCGTTTGATTAGTTAATCTGGGATAGCAATTGCTTTCTTGCAATAACTTCTCAATCCGTGAATTTTCTTCAATAAAAATCGGCTGTTCATAGATATTTCTCTGCGGTTCAGCCTTTTTATCCTCTATTCTTTTCCAGTCAAAATCGCTGTCTTTAAAAATATGAAAACCAAGTGAATAACGCTTATCCGAACGTAAGATTAGGCCAGCAGCAATGAATGAATCAATCTGCCGGTCCATATTTTTTACGTCAGCAAAATCTTTATGAATCTGTCTTAGCATGACTTCATCATGTTCTGCTAAATATTCTATCAAATCTTTAAAAAAGGGCTGACCTGTCAGCCGATTTTCATTATAGATTTTAATAGTCATTATTTATTAAAGCTTTCAGTCAATTGTGGAACAACTTGCTTTTTACGTGAAACAGCTCCCGCAAGGAAAGCATGGTCATCATTAAGTGTAAAATTGAAGGCCGCTTCTGATTTTTCTGGGTGTGCGCCCAATGCAATGATTTCAGAGTTTGAGTTAACAATATCCGTAATCATAAAGACAAAATCATCATATCCATTTGCGTTCATTGAAGCTTTAATTGCTACTTTAATATCTGAAAGACGTTCCAAAACTTCTGGAATATCAACTGTATTAACTTGTGCAATACGTACGCTTGAACCATTCAATTCAAAAGTTTTAGCATCAATATCAATCAATTCTTCTGCTGATTTAGTTGACAAATTTGTTCCAGCTTTAAGCATTGCAAGACCGTATTCTTCAAGATTTACACCAGCAATTTCAGCAAGCTCTTTAGCTACCTTATGGTCTGTTACGTGAGTCGTTGGTGATTTCAAGAGCAAAGTGTCAGAAATCAAACCTGAAAGTAAAAGTCCTGCAACCTCTTTAGGAACTTCAACATTAGCTTCAAGGAATTTACGGTAAACAATTGATGATGCAGAACCAACAGGTTCAACAGTCATAAATAAAGGTGCTGCTGTATTAAAGTTAGCTACACGATGATGGTCAACCACACCATAAATTGTTAGGTCTTCAATATCAGAAATTGATTGTTGGAATTCATTGTGGTCAGTTAAAATTACTGTATCCACACCTTCTTCTTTGGCTGATTTTACAACGCGTGGAGCTTGTACTCCAAAGTAATCCAAGACAAATTGTGTTTCTTCATTGGGAGTCCCAAGAGCAACAACCTCAGTATTAAGGGCACCATTTGGACGGTGATTGCTCAAGTATGAGAAACCGTATGATGAACCAATAGCGTCAGTATCAGGTTTTTGGTGACCAAAAACAAGTATTTTATCAGACATTTTTTTACCTCAATTTAAAAATTTTTATCTCTCACTCTTCTTTCATTTTTCTATAAAATAGAGTGAGCTTATCATCTCTTAAATTATATCAAAAATTGACTGATTAAGCACACTTTCATTTTCATTTAAGTCTCTTTCTGCTTATTTGTTCGGTTATAACAAAAAATGGATTTGAAATATTTTCAAATCCATTTTATTTTTTATTTTATTCGTTCTAAATAGTCTTGATAAGACTCTGTATTCATGATTTCTTTAGCATTATGAACACGGTCTTTCGTTGGCGGTTTAACCTCTTCAAGTGGATATTTCCAACCTAATTCACGCCATTTAAATTCACCCATTGTATGGTAGGGTAAAATTTCAAATTTCAAAACATTTTTCAAAGTCTTAACAAATTCACCCAATTGTACCAAATCTTCGTCAAAATCACTTTCACCAGGGACAAGAACATGACGAAACCACATGGCATTGCCACGGTCTGATAAATATTGGGCAAAAGCCAAAATATTGTCATTTTTGTTAGCTGTCAGTTCTTTATGACGTTCTGGATTAATTTCTTTGATGTCCAACAAGACCAAATCAGTATAATCTAATAATTCATCAATTTTTCCAGTCACATATTTGTCAGTCAAATAAGGTTGAGCTGCTGTATCAAGCGTTGTATGAATACCAAGAGATTTTGCATATTTAAAAAGAGCCAAAACGAAGTCAATTTGAAGAAGTGCTTCACCACCAGAAACAGTAATTCCCCCTTTTTCTCCCCAGAATCCCCTAAAGCGAAGTGCCTCATCCATGACATCTTCTACAGTCCGTTTTGTGGCTTTATCCGATTTCAAAGCCCAAGTATCAGGGTTATGACAATACTTACAACGCATCCGACAACCTTGCATAAAGATAATAAATCGTACACCAGGCCCATCAACAGAACCAAATGATTCAGTTGAATGAATCAGTCCGGTCACTTTTTTTAGTTCATCTATATTTTCTGACATCATTTTCTCCAATTTCAAACACTATTTCACACCACTATCATACCGCAATTCGCTGATTTTATCAAATTAAATTCTGTCAGTAAAATATCCTACTAACGGTTCTGTCAGTAACTTTCTCTTAGTAAATTAAGCTCGGTCAGTCAATAAATGTAAGGGTTTAACTAATTAAAGCTTTTTGATTAAATAAAAATACTGACAGAAATTCTGTCAGTATTTTTTTAAATTTCTGTTTCTTCTGGTTCAACGTCAAATTCAACACGAAGTTTAACCACACGTTTTCCAGAAACTTCTAAACTTGTCAGTGAAAAATGATCTTCCTCATTATCAACTTTGCAAACAATTTGTTGTCCTTTGGCCGGAATTTTCCCAGTCGTTGCCAAGAAGTAACCCGCAATGGTATCTACGTCATTACTTTCAAGATGAGTATCAAATTCTTCATTGAAGTCGTTTAGAGTCATTTTCCCTTGCACGACATAGAGGTTTTCGCCAATTTTGAAAACTTCTTCTTCGGCAATATCTGTTTCGTCATCAATTTCACCGACGATTTCTTCTAGTAAATCTTCCAATGTTACTACACCTTCAACGCCACCATATTCATTTAGCAATACTGCCATTTGATTTTGGGTTTTGCGCATTTGACGCATCAAATCGTCAACGAAGATTGTTTCAGGGACAAACAATGGTTCTTGAAGAATTTCCCGTAGGTCAATATCATCAAAACCATGCTCAAAACTATATCTCAAAAGTTTTTTGACATGTAGAATCCCTAGAATATTATCTTTGTCATCATCATAAACTGGAACTCGTGAATAAGTTTCGTTCAGAATAGCTGTAATATTTTCACGTGAGTCGTCATTAATATCGATCATGAAGGCGTCAGTTCTTGGAACCATAATTTCACGCGCCACCAATTCATCCAAACTAAATACACCAGTAATCATCTCACGTTCATTATCATCAAGTGCTTCATCATTGGTATTAAGTAAATACTCAATTTCATCACGAGTCATACTTTCATCCAAATCATCAAATTTCATTGGTGTCAAACGACTCAAAACGTTGGTTGAACTTGCTAAAAACCAAACAAAAGGTTTCATCACTTTTCCTAAAAATTGGATTGGTGGTGCGACCCGTAGGGCCATTTTTTCTTTGAGGTTTTGGGCAATTCGTTTAGGATAAAGTTCACCAAATACGAGTGAAACATAAGTCAAAATAGCTAAAACAATAATTTGAGATAAAGTTTTAGCCAGTGCCGTTCCACCTAATAATGGTGCTAGGCGAGATGACAAAGCTTCGGCCAAACTAGCCCCCGCTAAGATGTTAATCAGAGTAATCCCAATCTGAATTGTCGAGAGGAAATTACTTGGTTGATTAAGAATATTAACAAGGTTGATATATTTCTTATCACCTTCGCTGGCCTTTTGCTCTACTTTTGTCCGGCTGAGACTGACCATGGCCATCTCACTGGCTGAGAAGAAGGCATTTAAAGCTGTTAAAAAAATTAGTAAAAGAATCTGCAAGAGTATCGATACACTCTCGGGATCAGGGTTTGACATTAGTGCTCCTTGAAAAAGATATTATAGTGTTTATTTTAACACTTAAAACTTAGTTAGCTCGAATTTAAGAAAATAAGAGTTAACATTTTAGATAGAATTATTATATCATATTTTTGTTCTCATTTTGAAATAATTTTTCTTTGTTCGGCTTTATGGTTATTATAAAGACTATTGGCAAATCTTACAATTTCTTTGACCAAACAATAGGCCGGAACAGCAATAATCATTCCAAGAATTCCGTATAGGCTTCCTGAAATTAACATCAAAATCATAACTGTAACTGGATGCACTTTAACGGCAGAACCAACAATTTTAGGATAAACCAAATTGCCATCAAGTTGTTGTAAGACGAGAACATAGATTACCGCAATTAGGGCTGTAATTGGACGATTAAAAGCAACCGTTACAACCATTGGTAAAACCCCGATATATGGTCCCGCATAAGGAATAAGGTTAGTAACACCCGCAAAGAGTGCAAAAAGGAAAGCATACGGAATTCCCAAAACCATATAACCGACGAAAACGACAATGAAGACCAATAAAGCATCAAGCGCAACTCCAGAAATATAACGAGAAATCGTATGATTCATATTTTCCAAAAGTTCAAAGATATTAAGTTTATCTTCTGTCAGTACATTTTCTTTCAAGAATGGAATAATTTTTTCACCATCTTTGAGCATGTAGTAAAGAAGAATTGGAACTAAAATCATTACCATGATAATGCTCGTGATAATACTTACAATACTTCCAACACTTATCGTAATACTGTTTAAAAGATTATGCAAAATATCAGTATAAGAAAGATTTAGTCTTTCAACAAGGCTCTTAATATCAAGTTGTTCATAAATATGCGAGAATCTTGGATTATGTTGAAGTCCTTCTATCCATGTTCGAATCTGAGGATAAGCTTTCCCAGTGGCATTAATCAAACTTGTCAGCTGTGTAATTAAACTTGGAATGACTGATGCAACTGCAAAAATAATCATTCCTAAAATGAGTATAAGAACAATGAAAATGCCAAATACTTTTTTTATTTTTAGCTTTTCTTCCATAAAAGTAACAACCGGATTGAAGACATAATATAAAAAACCTGCAATAATAAATGGAACAAATAAGAGCGTCAGTAACGTCTTTATGGGCTGGAATACAAATTGAATCTGAGCCAATAGAAAAATTAGTAAAGTAACGGCTAATATTTCAACTGTCCAGAAGAATAATTTACTTTTTTTGAACATAGATTTCCTTTATTTAATTTATTTTTATCTTTCTCAAAATAAATCATTATTTTAAGTCAAAGTGAGTTTTATTGAAAGAACTCTAGGCTTATCTCCCTAATACTATCTATAATACCATAAACTGATTTACCGCGCTAGGTTAGCCTTCAAACAAAAAATAAGTCATCTAAATATTGTTCTTTTAGCGCCTTTCACATCCAAAAGTTTCCTCTAAAAAAGCATAGATAAAATCTACTGGCTTTTATAAAGTCTATAAATATAAAAAACACCTACAAGGTGTTTTGCTACGGCTAAAAAGAGACCTCATTCTCTTTTTAGCCAGTCTAAAGTCTTATTATCCATCGCTTCGGCTAACAATAAATCACTAAGCTTTAATTTCTCTAATTCTAGTGCATAAAGATTTTGAGCTTTAGTTAAAGTTTCAATCACTAGACTCTCACTCTCAAGTGTGTGTGCTTTATTTGGAAAGATGCGCTGCCCAATATGACTAAGGTCAGCACTAATGAATTCTTCCCCCTCTACTGCAGCCATTACGTCCTTTAACGAAATTTCATTTATTCTTTTTTTAAGCTTAAAGCCACCATCCTTACTTGCAGTAGACTCTATTAAATTATTTACCACTAATTGCCTTAATACTTTTTTTAGAGAGGAGTCGGAAACTTCCAATAATTTGCTGAGCGTTTTACTTTTCAAGGCTTGTTGGTCTTTTTGAGTCGCTAAAATTAGTAAAACGTAAACGGCTTCCTCTAAATGTTTGGACAGTTTCATTTATTTTCCAATCCCTCAATCATTTCTTTTACAACTTTTTCTACTCTGATAGGTTTTATATTTTTAGAAAAAACTCCCAAAATATTGAATAAGGGAACCAATTTTGATAGTCTATCTCTCCTATCTCCTCCATAAACTAAAGTAGGTTCGACAACAACTACAGGTATCTCAGATTCTCTCAACATATTAATTAATTTCGCTTTTGTATTCAAAAAATATTTAGGTCCAAGTTTTCCTCCTATCATGCCCATGGCCTTAACTTTTTTTATTTGAGCAATTTTCAGCATTACTTCTGCTGGTTGATCATTTATCTCTCTTGATTTAAGTTCATCTTTTTCTGGTGCCCCAATTAAATTTATAATAAAGTCAACCTCTTGTGGTAAGAGCTTTTTCAATTTTTCAAAATCATTTACATCTGCTTTGATGTTGATCACATTAGGATGCTCAAACTTATTTTTACCACTTCTTGAAATTGTGTATATTTTAATATCATTATTCTTATTTATCCACATTTCTGTAAGATGTCTTCCTATATAGCCATTTCCGCCTAATAAAACAATATTCATCATTTCTCATTGCAATCCGTAGATTTATTTAATCTATGGATATTTTATATCTAAAGATGGGATATGTCAAGGATTTTAATCAGAAATTTTGTAAAATATTTTATTCTTCTTAAAACTAGGCTCTATGCATCACATACAATATAATCCTAAACTATCAGATGTAGTAATTCCAACACTTGCAAGTATCTATAGAAAGCTTTATAATAAACCCAAGGCTTTTATGTAAACTAATCTTTAGGAGAACTTATGGAAATTAGAGTGACTCGTGACACGATGTCCGATATTTATTTTGATGCTTTACGAATTCGCAATCAAGTTTTTGTCAAAGAACAAGGGGTTCCTTATGAACTTGAGGTTAGTAATGCCCTTGAGGAAGCTTCTGCTGTTCATTTTGTCCTTTATGATGAAGGAGTTGCCAAGGGGGCTGTTCGCTTACTTACTGATTTGGATGAAAAAACAGCATTGGTTCAACGAATGGCAATTTTAAAAGAAGCCCGAGGAAATGGTTATGCAGCAATTTTGATTGACCGCCTGATTGAATTTGCCAAAGAAACTAAGCTAAATAAATTAGAACTTCATGCGCAACTTTCTGCACGAGGTTTGTATAGTAAATTCCATTTTAATGAAGTTGGACAAATTTTTGAAGAAGCAGGGATTCAGCATATTCAGATGGAAAGAACTGATTTTAGTGACCAATAGTTTATATTTTCTTAATTAACAAATAATAAAAACCTGACTAAAGTCAGGCTTTTATTTTATATCTTATTCCAATTCAAAGCTCTTTGAAGTTCTTTCACAGAGTCAGAAACCGAACTAATCATTCCATCTTGTGTTGTTCCAAGATGTTTTTGCAAAGCTTTAATTGTAGCTTGGCCAAATAGTCCGTCTTGTTCAATGCCTAAGAATCTTTGCAATGCTTTGACCACGTTTGAACCTGTCAGTGATGAATCAAATTGCGCTGCATAAATATTTTGATTAAAGGTCTGTTTGTACTGATGGCTAATTACTCCGTCTTTTCCGGCTGTATCAAAGTATTCTTGTAGCCGTTTAGCGGTCGCATTGCCAAACTGTCCGTCAAGATTTAAAGTAACCATCTGAGGTTTGTTGTCAGTATTTACTGAGCCTGAACCAACAATTCGGTAAAAATGATGTGGGAGTCGAGTGCTCATGTAAGCATCATTTGTATCAACCGCAATTCCGTTGTGAGTATGAAAAAAACGTTTAGAAGATAATGGGTTTTCTATGGGCAGACAGGAGCTTTTAGAATATCTCCTCAGAGAAATTGAAAAATGTGGATTTGAGATTTTTGCTGTGGATATTTTGCCAATCCCCGCAGCAGTTAATGTTGATAAAAAGTTAATGATTTATAACTTTAAGGAGGCCTCTCCTTTTGAAATAGCTCATGAACTCATTCATATCCTTAATAAAGATAATCATCGTGGAGAATATTTTGACGCAATAAATCCTCAAGAAGTGAGAGCAAATCATGAAGCACTTCTTCTTCTCTGGGAAATATTTGAAGCTAATGGAGGGACTTATGAATATTTTAATGTATTTGTTGATACAACGGATGCCCCATTTGAATTAGCTTACTCAATCATTAGCAAAGAATATTCTGAAATTCATGACTATATTGTTGATTATATTAGCTACTTTAATGTGCTTGAATCTGTTAATATTTATCATTTTTTAGACCATTATCATCTAAATTATTGCTTATATGAATTAGCAGAAAAAGAATTTAAAAAAATCTTTAAGGTTGCATAAAATATTCAATCATAAATTCTAACCATAATCAGGAAAAATTATCCACGGATTAAAGAGGCAGTCATATAAAAAAGTTACTAACAACCCTGTTAGTAACTTTTTTATTACTGTTTATGTATTTATAATTTATTTCATTAATTGTGCAATTCTTTTTTGAAGTTCTGGTACAAGTTGAGGCTCAAACCAAGGATTTTTGGCTAGCCAAATGTTATTTCTTGGACTAGGGTGAATAAGTGGAAAATATTTTGGCAGATATTTTTCAAAATCACGAATCACTTCTGTTGTTTTTGCTGACGATTTTAGATTTAAATAGTATTTTATCGTATAAGATCCAACCAAAACAAAAAATTCAATTTCTGGCATTTGTTGCAAAAGCTGTTCATGCCATTTTTCGGCAAAGCCTTTTCGAGGGGGCAAATCCCCTGATTTTCCTTTTCCTGGAAAATAGAAATCTAAATGTAAAATTGAAATTTTATTCGATTGATAAAATGTTTCTCGGTCAATTCCTAGCCAGTCACGCAAGCGTTCTCCTGATGGATCGTTCCAAAAGAGGCGTGATTCCTGCGCTCTAATGCCCGGTGCTTGTCCTATGATACAAATTTTGGCTTCTTTATGAACAGAATAAAGTGGTTCAATTCCTTCCTTTGTGTAATTTATATTTTGCGGATCTGCTTTGATGGCTTCAAAAATTTCTTTTAATTTATCCATTTTCTTTCCTTAAAAGCGTAATCTAAATATATAGATTACGCTTGTTTGATTATATTTACTGACAAAAATTTCTTAGTATTCTCATCCTTTTGCTTTTTCTAATTTTGCTTTAAGATACTGACCAGTATAGCTGTCAGTAACTTTGGCTACTTCCTCAGGCGTACCCTTGGCAAGAATTATTCCGCCGCCAGCTCCACCTTCTGGTCCTAAATCAATGATATAATCTGCCGTTTTAATGACGTCCAAATTGTGCTCAATGACCACAATCGTATTTCCTTGTTCAACCAAACGGTCTAAAACCTGAATCAATGTCGCAATATCTTCGCTGTGCAAACCAGTTGTTGGCTCATCCAAGATATAAAAAGCTTTACCATTTGAGCGTTTTTGCAACTCAGAAGCCAATTTCATACGCTGTGCTTCTCCACCTGACAAGGTTGTTGCTGGTTGACCAAGGGTCACATAGCCCAAACCAACATCGACAATGGTTTGCAATTTCCGCTCGATTTTTGGAATATGACGGAAGAATTCGAGCCCGTCAGACACGCGCATATCAAGCACTTCCGAAATATTTTTCCCTTTATAATGAACTTCCAAAGTTTCCGAATTATAACGTCTACCGTGGCAAACTTCACAAGGCACATAAACATCTGGCAAAAAGTGCATTTCAATCTTGATGATTCCATCACCAGAACAGGCTTCACAACGTCCACCTTTGACATTGAATGAAAAACGTCCTTTTTTATATCCACGAATTTTTGCCTCATTGGTATTGGCAAATAAATCACGAATATCATCAAAAACACTGGTATATGTTGCTGGATTTGAGCGCGGTGTACGACCAATTGGACTTTGGTCAATATCAATCAAACGCTCAATTCCTTCATGACCTGTAATTTTTTTATGTTTACCCGGTTTTTCTGAATTATGATTCAATTTTTGAGCCAATGATTTTTTCAAGATACTATTGACCAAAGTTGATTTACCCGAACCAGAAACACCAGTCACAGCAGTCATGACGCCCATTGGGAACTCAGCATCAAGATTTTTCAAATTATTTTCGCTTGCACCTGTAATCTTGACCATCTTTTTCTTATCAATGGCCCGACGTTTTACAGGAACTGGAATGGCTCTTTTTCCTGACAAATATTGCCCTGTCAGTGATTTCTTATTTTTCATGACTTGTTTTGGTGTGCCAGAAGCAATAATCTCACCACCTAAATCACCCGCGCCAGGACCGACATCAATCAGCCAATCGGCTGCCATCATCGTGTCTTCATCATGTTCAACAACAATCAAAGTATTCCCTAAATCACGCATTTTTTGCAAAGATTCAATCAAACGATCATTATCTCTTTGATGCAAACCGATTGATGGCTCATCCAAAATATACAAAACACCAGACAAATTAGAACCAATCTGTGTCGCCAAGCGAATACGTTGAGATTCGCCACCTGACAAAGTGCCACTCGAACGAGACAAAGTCAAATAATCCAAGCCAACATTTTTCAAGAAAGCCAAACGGTCTTTGATTTCTTTCAAAATGGGTTTGGCAATCATTTCATTATTTTCAGAAAGCACCAAACTCTTCACATAATCAAGCGTATCGCCGATTGAAAGAATTGAAAATTCAGCAATATTTTTTTCGCCGACTTTGACAGATAAAGCTTGGTCATTCAAACGATAACCATGACAAGTCGTACAAGTCAATTCAGTCATGTAAGAACGTGCCATTTCTCTGGCAGACTCACTCATTCCCGAGCGATAACGGCGCCAAAGATTAGGAATGACCCCAACAAAAGTCATATCTTGGTCACGTAATCCAAAATCCCCTTCGTGGAGAAAATGAAAAAGTTTATCGCCATTTCCATAAAGGACGATTTGCTGCTCTTTTTCTGATAATTTTTCCCAAGGCGTGTCTAAATCAATGCCAAATTGCTCCATAGCTTGTTCTAAAAGTGCTGGGTAGTAAGTTGAGGCTTTTCCATACCAGTAGATAATCGCCCCTTCACGCAGTGTTTTACTGGTGTCAGGAATTAGTAAATCGACGTCTGGTTCCAATTTGACTCCTAGTCCATCACAATCTGGACATGAACCAAAAGGTGCATTAAATGAAAAAAGGCGTGGTTCTAATTCTGGAACAGTAAATCCACAAACAGGACAAGCGTAAAATTCACTAAAAAGCAGCTCAGAGCCATCCATTTTATCAACAATAACATAACCTTCGGCCTGATGAAGCGCGGCTTCTACCGAGTCAAAAAGACGTGAGCGAATACCTTCTTTCACGACAATCCGGTCAATAACAATTTCAATGGTATGTTTTTTATTTTTATCAAGCTCTGGAACTTCTGAAATATCATAAACTTCACCATCAACGCGGACGCGCACATAACCATCTTTTTGGATACGTTCAAACATCTTAACGTGCGTTCCCTTTTTAGTCCGCACGACAGGAGCAAGGATTTGCAAACGTGTTTTTTCTGGGAGTTCAAGAATTTGTTCAACAATCTCTTCGACAGATTGTGCCGAAATTTTACCATGACCATTCACACAGTAAGGCGTTCCAACACGAGCATAGAGCAAACGCAAATAATCATTAATTTCTGTGACTGTTCCGACCGTTGAACGCGGATTTTTTGAGGTTGTTTTTTGGTCAATGGAAATCGCTGGTGACAAACCATCTATTGAGTCAACATCTGGTTTATCCATATTTCCCAAAAACTGTCTGGCATAGGCTGACAGGGATTCAACATAACGGCGTTGCCCTTCCGCATATAAAGTTTCAAAGGCCAGTGATGATTTACCAGAACCTGAAACACCTGTGACTACAACTAATTTATCTCTTGGAATCTCAACATCAATATTTTTTAAATTGTGCTCACGCGCACCGTGTATTACTATTTTATCTTGTGGCATATTACTTCCTTTTTATTTTGTTTTTACTCTACAGGTTAGCACGTTTCTTTTATTGCAGATGTCCATTCTCACTAAGAGAGAGTTCACTAGTCCTGTCTAGCACGCACCATGTATTACTATTTGTCTTGTACATTCCTGTTTGCTTTATTTTTTAAAATAATGTTCTACTTCATCTTCTAGTGACTGAATATCATGTTTAACTTGTTCACCCATTTCATGATTAGATTTTTCGATAATTTCCATCGTATTTCTAGCCAAATTGCGAGCTTCATTCATAATAGAACGACAGCCTGCATCATCAGTTTCTTTCATTTTTTTATCATATTCTACATGAATTTTTCTTGTAAACTCATTGATGTCATGCATCAATGTTTCAAAATTCGAACGAATTTTTATTTGAGTATTCTCAAAATAAGGCTTACGGTCATCAATCACTAGATTTAAAAGCATCATCTGATAATTTAAATCCGCAGCATTTCGATCTCTTGACATTGTATTCTCATTAATACGAATAATGCGACGCTGATTACTTGAATCATTTGTGTTCTCAAAATGACGTTGTTCCAAACGGTCCATATTAAGCTGAATGGTCACTCGCATCAAGACTTGTGAAATGTGAAGATAATCATAAAACCACTTAATAAAATCATCTTTTTGCTTATGAAGCATTTCAATAGAAAGAGTGGTTGAATGACGTCTTTTTCCAGCCTGATATTCCGCAAAAGCAATGATTGCAGTCACAATAATTGCCAGACTTGAAAGAATCGTAAGTGAAGTAATCATACTATTATTATACCATGAATAGAAAGCTAGCTCTTAACTTTGGCTACATGAAATGCTATAATCAATCTATAGACATTTAGCATTTTAGAAATTTTAGGATAATTTTATGAACACCCATTTCACCTATGTTTTACAGTGCGCTGACCAAACGCTTTACTGTGGCTACACCACTGATTTAGAAAAAAGACTCGCCACTCACAACTCCGGAAAAGGAGCTAAATACACAAAAACGAGGCTTCCAGTTAAGTTACTTGCTTCTGTCAATTTTGATAATAAAAATGATGCCATGTCTTGTGAATGGTGGTTTAAACATAAACTTGTTCGTCAGCAAAAATTGAAACTTATCAAAAATAATTTGATTAAAGAAAAATTTTTAGAGTATCTTTTAGCCAAGCAAAAATAAAAACATTCATTATAAAATGAATGTTTTTTCTATTATGCTTTTTTCTTGCGGTAACTAAAGTAAGACAAAAGGCAAATAACCAAGGCAAAGACGGACAATGTCCAAGGATTTGTGATAATTTGCATGATAAACACGAGGCTTAAAGCGATAAGTACTACAAGTGTTGCCAATTTAACAAACCAATTTGTGACTTCTTTATGTTTAAAATACAAAACTAAAGCAGCAACTAATAAGAGAATCCATACGATTGAAATGGTAAATGAGATTGAACCGGCGACAAATTGCCAGAAACCATCACCCAAAACAGCTGATAAAAGAACTCCGATAAATAGAACAAATGAAGAAACTAAAATCGCATTCGTTGGCACCTGATTTTTTGATAATTTACCTAATTTTTTACCCACATAAGTGCTTGAACCTTGAATTCGAGAATAAAGTGAACGTGAAGTAGCATAAATTGCCGAATTCACGGCTGAGAAAATAGCAATAACAATAATTACAAGTACAATTTTATCTGCGTGAGGAATTCCAACTCGAGCAAAAATTGTCGCAAATGGACTAGCGGCGTCTGGATTTGACACTTCGCTCCATGGCAATAAATGCAAGAATAAAAAGATTGGAATAACATAAAAACTAATAATCCGAATTAAAACGCCTCGAATAGCTCTCGGAATAGCCACTTTTGGATTTTCTGTTTCAGCAACTGTAATGGCTGCCAATTCAGAACCACCAAATGAGAAAATAACGACTAATAGTGAAGTTAAAAATCCTGAAAAACCATTTGGAGCAAAACTTGGTGCTGTACTTTTCGTAGTTACTTTTTGAGCACTATCGGCAACAAAACCAAGATGAGCATCATTGATAACCAATAAATAAATACCCAAAGCAATCAAAAGTAGGATAACAGCGACCTTGATAAAGGCCAACCAATATTCCATTTCGGCAAAAGCTTTGACTGACCAGAGATTAATTGCCGTTCCAAGAACCGCAACAACCAAAGCAAAAACCCAAAGTGGGACGCCAGGAATTAGCATAGCAAGGAAAGTTGAAACTCCCGCTTCTTCTGCGATGAGGACCGCCATCCAAGTTGCCCAGTAAACCCAGTCTGCAAAATGCGCCCAATGATCTCCAATAAAAGGAGCAACAACTCCAGCCATCCCAGCTTTATGGTCATCTTGATGAATGACCATTTTTCCAACACCATACATGACGACATAAAGGGTCAGCCCAGCTAAGACGTAGGAGAGCAGCACACTTGGCCCTGCTTGTGCGATGACTTTACCAGAACCTAAAAATAGTCCTGATCCAATCGCTCCCCCAAGTGAGAGCATAACAATGTGACGAGTCTTTAAAGAAGACTTCAAGCCTGTAGAATTTTCCATAAAATTCCTCTTTTCTAATGTGTGAAAGCAAAGCTTTCTTTTATAAGTTACCTTCCAGTCACCTAGCAAAACCCTGCTTGGAGTCGGTCTTTACGATTAATTTTACTTTAGAGTTGAAAGAAAGGTTAAAAAAATTAAAAAAGAAAGACCAGATAGTTTTTACTATCCGGTCTTCTTTGAATCCCGGCGCAGAAACTTGAGTATACTCAAAAGTTGTATCTACGCCAATTGCATAAACACAAACTATCTGCGCCAAAAATAAAAGACTGTTGATTGTTGTGTTTTCATGCGGACTCCTTTTCTTAATTTTTTTATAATTATACTTTTTTATTGACAATAATGCAAGGGGGCAATCAAAAAAAAATACTGACAGAAATTTTTGAAATTCTGTCAGTATTTTCTCAGCTCAACATTTGGGCAATGATTTCATGCGATTTTAAAATATTTTTTTGTTTAAGTTCTGTCAGTAACTCTTCTCGATTTTGACCATCAAATTTTTCAACTGCCTGAGTCATTGCTGAAATTATTTCATCAAATCCTCGATTATAAGTGGCACTTTTCCAATCACTAATTCCAAATTTTTGGCGGTCAATTCCTGTCATTTTTTCAAGTTCTGTCAGCTCTGATAAACGGAGAGTTGCATTGGGACTTTCCACTATAAATTCTTCTGTAAAAGCTCCTGCTTCTAAATTCATCGTTGCAATCCCGCTAGTCGTCGCGGTTTCTAACATAACAATCGCTCGTGTTAAGAGCCCATTTTTATTCTTTTTAAGTGAATAATTCACTTCTAAAATTTCATCATCTAGCAAATAAATCAAGGTGTCAAGCGGATGAATAAAAATATCATACATCGAAAAAGTGATTTTGTCACTCGCAGAATTCGCTAAATTTTTGCTTACTCTCACCATATTTTTTTCTGTTAAGGCTTTTAATTTAGCAGTTTGTGGTGCAAATCTACGATTAAAGGCAACAACAAATAAAACATTTTTTTGCCTTGCTAACTTTTGTAATTTTTTTACCTCAGCAAGATTTTCGGAAATCGGTTTATCCATTAATACCGGAACCCCTGCTGTCAGATATCTTTTGGCCAATTCAAAATGTTGGCTTGTCGCAGCTTGGATAATAACTAAATCAACCGTTTCAAGCGCTGATAAATCTTCTGTTGCGTATTCAAATTTATACTGCTTACGAACTTTTTCGGCTTTATCCCACTGACGAGAATATAAAATAAAACGGTATTCTTCCTGCATTTTTGCATAAACAGGTAAATAAGCTTTGCTTGCGATATTTGATGTTGCCCCAATGACTCCAATAATCATACTTTTTTCTCTCCTTAAATCTGATGATACTTATTTTTTCCGCAAATCTCCTGAATAAATCACAATAACCACGCCACTTTCAAATGAAACTTGCATCTGCTCACTTATAAACTCATTACTTGCATAGATTAAACTAAAATTATCTTCGGCTTTCAAAGGATACTTGGCTCCCACAATAGCCAGACTATCTTTTGTATCGACCTGTACAAAACCAATATATTTGTAAGTTGGTATTCTTTTGAGTAAATGCTGACCTGGTAGTAAATAGGTCACCAAATTTTGTTGGTCAACTAAATATATTTTGGGAGCAAGACTTTGATATTTTGGGCGTGTTGCTAGGTAGGCATTGGTCAGTAAGTGATCCAAACGTCCGCCTAAAGCACCAGCTATTGTCAGCTCAGCATCTGGAAAATCTTTTAATATAAAATCTAAAGCTGCTTCTAAATCTGTCAAATCTTTTTCAGCAGGTAATTTAATCAACTTGTCAGTACTGACAGAAATTTTATCAAGTTCAGTTTTACTGACAGAATCAAAATCACCAATCGCAAGCGTTAACTGAATCCCTTTTTCCACTAAAAAAAGCGAGCCACGATCCACTCCAATATATTTATCAAAAGTTTCGTCGGGAATAAAATCAGGCAAGCCTGCTACAATTAATATTTTCATCTTTCATCACCTGATCCTGAAATTTTTCCACGATTTAAACGACTTTCTAATTTTTCAATGTTTTCGCTTGCAACTTGTTCTAAGGATATTCCTAAATAACGTGCACTTGTCGCCAGATACCACAATAAGTCGCCTAGCTCGTAAGAAATTGCCTTTTTATCATTTACTGACAGCTTTCCCTCTTGGTCCCGAATCACTTTTTTTACTTTGTCAGCAACTTCTCCTGCCTCGCCAGACAGCCCTAAAATTTTGTCCAAAAAAGCAAAATCAATTTTATCCTGAGACTCAATATTTTTATTTAAATCAAATTTGACAATTGCTTTTTGATAAGCATCTAAGTCCATTTTCTCCCCCTTAAATTTTACAAACCCTATTTCAAAGCTTTTTTCGCAATTTTACTTCCATAAAAATATCCGCTAAAATTGCTAAAACCATTTCTTGATAGTCTACTTCATCGACTAAAGCATTTCGCAAGCAACCTTGTTCATAATAAAGGTCACAAAGTTGGCGAAAAAGCCGATGGTATTGTCCCACTTCATCTGGCA
The DNA here is from genome assembly GCF_001591705.1 of Lactococcus cremoris subsp. cremoris NBRC 100676. GTDB lineage: Bacteria > Bacillota > Bacilli > Lactobacillales > Streptococcaceae > Lactococcus > Lactococcus cremoris. The sequence continues at coordinate 20,624 of NZ_BCVK01000021.1, forward strand.
ATCCTCGCATATTTTCATAAGCCATATTCACAAATAAAAGCAAAATGGCCTCTTCATCAAGATTTTCAGGTTTAATCAAATAGGAAGCATAGCCGCTGATGACAAATTCAGCAATAAAATCCGCCACAAACTGCGAATCAAGATAATTATAATCATACAGTTCATGAGTAATCAATGCCCGCTTGGCCATCCGTTCAGCCAATTGTCTTGTTGCTATGTCAACCATCGCTTCATATTCATCTTCTGACCAACTCATTCGCTGCTCTTCTTTACTTTTCATAAGTCTAATTATATCACAGTCTTGCAAAGGCTATCATTATCAAAATTTAATGAAAAAATTTTCATTTGCTTCCGATTTACTGACTTAAAAGTAAAAGATATCGTAAATTATAAAATAAAAATGTATTTTTTGAAATCAAAATTACATTTTTCGCTTGCTTAAATGAAACTAAACATGTTATACTCCTAGTATTATGAAAAAAATTTTAATTAGTACAACTCTTGCACTTGCTCTTCTCTCGTTAGGAGCTTGCTCTAAAAAATCAGACAGTAAAGCCAAAGCCAGTTCATCTGTTTCATCAACGGCTATCTCCTCTTCAAGTTCAACATCTTCTTCAAAAAAAGTTGAAAATAATCAAGAAAATATTAGTTCTAGCTTTCAAATGACTGTAGAAGCTACACAAAAAAATATGGAAACAACGAAAGCTTCTTTCAAAGATACCTACTCAGATATCAAAGTTACTGCAGAAGCTCCTGAAACAATTGTTTATACCTATATTTATAAAAATAAAGTAACCCCTACAGTTTCTAAAGAGGAAATGATTAATCAATTGGCTTTGGGAACAGCGGCTGAGTTCAACAGATTCACCTCCATTTATCCCAATTTCAAAGAACGTTACATCTACTTGAATCCAGATAATTCAGAGATTTTTAATCTCTTAATCACACAAAATGACATTGATGCTGCAAGCTCATCCTCAGATTCTGAATAATAAGTAATAAAAAAGCCTCTAATTTAGAGGCTTTTATTTTTTAAGGTTGGATACGGTTAATCATACGTGGGAATGGAATGGCTTCACGAATGTGTTCTGTTCCAGCCACAAAAGTGACCATACGTTCCAGACCAAGTCCGAAACCAGCATGAGGAACTGAACCAAATTTGCGAAGTTCTAAATACCAATCATAATCTTTAGGATCTAAACCGAAATCAGCAATTTTCTTAAGTAACAAATCATAATCTGTTTCACGTTCTGAACCACCAATAATTTCACCATAACCTTCTGGTGCCAACAAATCAGCACACAAGACACGTTCTGGATTACCAGGAACTGGTTTCATGTAGAAAGCTTTGAAACTTGCAGGATAGTTGACGATAAAGGTTGGAACACCATAGTAATTTGAAATCCATGTTTCATGTGGTGAGCCAAAGTCATCACCATGTTCTACGTGTTCATAGTCTGTGTCATCATCATTTTCATGGGCTTGCAACAAATCTATCGCATCATCATAAGACACACGTTTGAAAGGTGTATCAATATACTTTTGCAACATGCTTGTATCACGTTCAAGTGTTTCAAGAGCATAAGCCGCATTATCCAAAACGCCTTGAATCAAAGCTTTCACATAAGCTTCTTGAATATCCAAAGAGTCATCATGAGTAACAAATGGATATTCTGCATCCATCATCCAAAATTCTGTCAAATGACGACGAGTTTTTGATTTTTCAGCACGGAATACTGGTCCAAAGTCGAAAACACGTCCAAGAGCCATTGCTCCAGCTTCAAGATAAAGTTGTCCTGATTGTGACAAGAAAGCAGAATTACCAAAATAATCTGTTTCAAAGAGTTCTGTTGTGTTTTCTGCAGCATTTCCTGAAAGAATTGGGCTATCAAACTTAATAAAGCCGTTTTTCGCAAAGAAATCATAGCTTGCATAGATAATTGCATTACGCACTTGCATCATTGCCATTTGACGTTTTGAGCGCAACCATAAATGACGGTTATCAAGGAGGAATTCAACTCCATGTTCTTTTGGTGTAATTGGATAATCGTGTGAGTGACCAATCACTTCCAACTCTGTCACATCAAGTTCATAACCAAATTTTGAACGTGAATCTTCTTTGACCACACCAGTCACATAAACTGAAGTTTCTTGTGATAAATGTTTGATTTCATCAAATTTAGCTGTTCCTTCTTCTTCACCAAATTTTTCAATCATATTTGGTTTGAAAACAACAGCTTGGAAAAATGCTGTTCCATCGCGAAGTTGAAGAAATTGAAGTTTCCCTTTGCCTGATTTGTCAGCGACCCAAGCGCCGATTTTTACTGTTTCACCAACGTGGTCTTTGACGTCGATGATTGAAATTAAGTCTTTCATAAATAAATCCTTCTAAATTTTTATTTTATATTTTTTAAATCATACTTTTATGACTTTTCAAGCCAGATTTCTTTTAAGGTTTTTAAATCTTCTTTGAATTCTTTCGTCGTTTGAAGTTCATCTTTTTCTAGTTCTTCAAGAACTTCCAATTCAAAATCAGCCGTTTTTGCTGCTTTTTCAATGGCATAAGGCAAACCAATCCCAGTCTTTTTAGCAAATTCAAACCGATTTTTTACACCTGCTAAGTCTGGTGCTATATCAATATAGCGTTCATTTGTTTCTAAATTTTTATAAGCAACAACTGCCCCTATTTTTTTAGAGAGTTTATAAGCTGATTTTGCTTCTTTTTTATCAATCATTCATCCAATCCTTTAATCTTGTTACTGCAGCTTCCAGAGTTTCAAGACTTGTTGCATAACTCAAACGAACATTTTCTGGAGAACCAAAACCTGCTCCTGTAACTAGAGCTACCCCAGCTTCTTCAAGAATGGCTGTCGTAAAATCAGTCACATCCGTATAGCCTTTCATCGCCATAGCCTTGGTCACTTTCGGGAACAAATAGAAAGCACCATTTGGTTTCACAAGTTCAAAACCAGGAACTTCTGAAAGTTGAAGATAAATTTTATTTAAGCGTTCTTCAAATGCAGCATGCATTTTCTCAAAACTTTTATCATTTTCTTCAAATGCCTCTATGGCAGCATATTGAGCAACAGCGGTCGGATTTGAAGTGGTTTGACTGGCAATTTTAGTCATTGCAGCAATAATTTCTGGAGCACCTACGGCTAAACCAATTCGCCAACCAGTCATTGCAAATGTTTTAGAAACACCATTAATCACTGTCGTTCTGTTTCTGATTTCATCAGACAGGCTTGAAATTGCTGTAAATTCAGCTCCATTATAAACCAAACGATGATAGATATCATCGGCCAAAATCAATAAATCATTGGCAACTGCCCACTCGCCAATGGCTGTTAATTCTTCTTTAGAATAAATCATTCCTGTTGGATTTGAAGGCGAATTTAGTAATAAAATCTTAGTTTTGCTTGTTCTTGCTTTTTCTAATTGCTCAACCGTAACTTTAAAGTTATTTTCTTGCTTGGCTTCTACAATTACTGGATTTCCACCAGCCATTTTTACTTGGTCGACATAAGAAACCCAATAAGGTGCTGGTATGATTACCTCATCTAAAGGATCAACAGTTGCCATAAAGTAAGCGTAGAGGGCAAACTTTGCCCCAGCCGTAATTAATATTTCGTTTGTTTGAATTTCATAAGCATAAAAACGTGTCCAATAATGTTGAACGGCTTTTTTAAGTTCTGGAAGTCCACCAGCTTGTGTATAAAAACTAGCTTGTCCATTATTTATCGCTTCGATGGCCGCTTGACCAATTTTTTTAGGAGTTGGAAAGTCTGGTTGACCAAGGGTCAAGTCGATAATATCTCGTCCTTGTGCTTTTAATGCTTTGGCACGATTGGCCGCCGCAAGGGTCACAGACTCATCCATTTTTAATACAAAATCAGAACATTTTTTCATATCAACTCTTTTCCTGACTCAAAGTCATAAACTTTAAATCCATTGCTATTATTTACTTCCCAGGCTGGTTTTCCTTTGTAAAGCGCTAAAACAACTGATTTGGTATCTTTAGTCGTTAAGCTTGCAGGTGAAACCCCCTCAGATAATTGTACCTCTTTGATTTTACCAGATTTTTTTGGAATTAAAATTCCAACTTCTTGGTTCGCTTTATTGAGCCCGACAATTGAATAAGTCACAGTATCTGTAGACGCAATATCAAATCCCGTCGCTTTGACTAAATCTGTTTTGTCTTTAGCAATATTTATCGCTTGCACTCGCACAGAATGATAGGGATTCAGACTTTTCCAAAAGAAAAGGCCGATAGACAAATAAATGGCTAAAATTATCACTAAAATTCCGATTATAATTTGCGAATGTCGAGTCATTTTCCGCTTTTTCATTTTTTTCTTCTTTCAAAATTTGAGCAAATCTTTTTCAAAGATATTTCAAGCTATTTATTAGTAAAAATCTCTTATGATTGGCCAAAAATAATTTGTCCAATCTCCCATTTTAAGTTTTTGCTTAAACATGTTTTATTATATCAAAAAATTCTTGATTTCGCTGATTGTGTCAAGTAAACTCAGCATTTTTACAGGTAAAGCTTCTGAGAGATTTTTCCGCATTCTTTTGGCATAGGATTTTCCACCAAGACGTTTATCTAATACAACAATACTTGAGTACTGATTTTTTCGCCGATTCACTCGACCAATTGCTTGACGCATTTTTAAAGTCGCCATGGGAACGTTGAAGTCATAAAAAGGATTTTCAAATTTTTTAGCATATTTTTTAGTTAAAATATCATCAGGTGTCGCAAAGGGCAATCTTGGTATAACCAGAATCACTTGGTTTTGCTTATCAAAATCAACACCCTCCCAAAAAGAGCCGAGTCCTAATAAAATTTTTCCTTCGCCCTTATCAAATTTTTTCTTGATTTGAGCTGGACTTCCATTTATATCTTGTGCTAAAATATCAAATCCTTCAGCGGATAGTTTTTCAGCAACAAAAGTTAATGACATTTTTGAAGTAAATAAAACAACAATTGGGAGATTCAACTTGGCAAGTTCTGCAATGGTATCAGCTGTATAGTCTGCGTAATCAATCAAACTTACATTTTTGATATTAGGAGCATCTGCCATTGTCAATAATTCTTGATTGGTGGCTTGACTACCTTCAATTTTGAAAAATCGATAATCTTTAAAACCAAGTAATTCTGGAAAAGAGGGTTTATCTTTAGATAGAGAAAGTGTCGCTCCCAACACGAACAATTTAGTTTCTTTGGGAATCAGACGCTCAAAATTATAAAAATCTTGGTCGCTACTATAAAGTATGTCATTTTCACGCCAAACTATCTGATTATCAGCTTCCAAAAGTGCTGATAGTTCTGTCAGCCCGAGTTCATCAGCGTCTATTTTTATTTTACTTAAGTCAAGTTCTTTTTTATTGAGCTGAAAAACAAGACTTTCTTGAAGACGTTTAGTCAGTTGCGGATTTTCACTTGATTCAGAGTCAATTTTTAAGAGTTCATCCGTAATTTTTATACTTTTCTGACCAGCATTTTCCATGATTGGAAATAGTTGTTGAGCCTCATCGACGACAAGCACTCGATTTTCCAAAAAAGTTTCTGGATAATCTGCTAAACGTTCAATCAGATAAGCATGATTCACTACTTTAATTTCAGCTTGTTCAGCTTCTTTTTGAGCTCTCAACCAAAAATCTTGTTCATAATGAAAATGTTTAGTGTTGACATAGCCATCGTGGCGAATGCCATCAAAATAATCATCATTTGTCATGACTTTTGAAATTTCATCCAATTCGCCCGTTTTTGTTTCTGTCAGCCAAATTAAAATCTTCATCTTGAAAATTTCAAAATTTTTGCCATCTGTATTATTTAATAAGAGTTCAGAAAATTTTCTCAAGGAAATGTAGTTTTTGGTTCCTACAATATTGGCCATTTTAAGACCAAATGTTTCTGCAAGTTTTGGAGCAACATCATTCACCAATTGCTTTTGGAGAACTTTTGTTGCTGTTGAAACAACAATTCGTTGACCTGCTGCTACTAGGGGTAATAAGTAACCATAAGTTTTCCCAAGTCCTGTCGGAGCCTCAATAAAACTTGCTTGTAAATGTGTAAGCTCTGTTTCCATTAAATGAGCTAATTTTTCTTGCTTTGAGCGAGAAGCTAAACCTAACTTACTGATGTTTTCCGAAAAATTTGCTGACAGATTCGCCACTGAATTTTTTTTACTGACAGAAGATTTAAACTTACGTGTCGCAATATTATGAACCACTTTAAAAGCAGCTGGTCGAATTTTTGTTTTATCTAACTGTTCTTGTAAGAAGCTTTTACTTTCAAAAAGCAAATTATCTGAATGTCTGAGCAATTCTTCTAAAACACTTCTTGGTAGTTTTTGGATTTTTTCTTCTATTCTTATTAATAATTCTGCCGTTGCATAAGCATCAGAAACCGCAGCATGCGGATGGTCATGAGCTAAGTCTAATTTTTCGCTTAGCGCTTCTAACCCATATTTTTCAAAAGTTGGATAGAAAACACGCGCCAAATCAACTGTGTCAACGCGTAACATTTCATTAAATTCTAAACCAGCATTAAGAAAACTTTTTTCTAAAAGTCCATAATCAAACCGAGCATTATGAGCAACAAAAACACTATCCGTCAGCAGTTTTCTCACCTCTGAGGCAACTTCTGAAAAATCGGGGGCACTTTTTAATTGCTTATCTGACAAACCAGTTAACTCACTAATCCTTGGAAGCAAAGGTTCATGCGGATTTACTTCTGTGGAATAAGTTTCAACGATTTTTCCACCTTCAACAAGCGCAATCCCAATCTGTATAATTTTATTTTCACTACTATGAGCATCGGTCGCTTCCAGATCCACCACAGCATATCGAGTCATATTTTTCACCTATTTCTTACAGTTTTCTTCAATAACCACTCACAAATTTTACTGACAGAAACTCCAGATTGACTTAAGTCCATTTAGAGATAATTTTGAATCTTTGTCAGTATTTTTTGAATATTGTTTTGAAGAAATTCACTTTATCAATTATACCATAAACCTTTTTTTAACAGTTTTCTTTTTACAAATTGACAAAATAAGAGTAAAATTAAAATATAGATAAAAACTTATGAAGGAGTCGCCTATGTTAGATAACTATAAGAAAATCCTTGTTGGTATTGATGGTTCGGTAGAAGCTACTAAAGCCTTTGACAAAGCAGTCGCAACAGCACTTCGTAACGATGCTGAACTCGTTATCGCTAACGTCATTGACCTTCGTGCCTTCCAATCTATCTCAGCTTATGATTCAGTTGTTGCTGATGATACACACAAAGGTGCTGAAAATCTCATTAATGACTTTGCTGATGAAGCAAAAAAAGCTGGTGTCAAAAAGGTTAAAACTCGTGTTGAGTTTGGTTCTCCAAAAGTAATGCTCGGACAAACCCTTCCTAAAGAAGAAGAAATTAGTCTAATCGTTCTTGGAGCTACTGGTCTTTCTTACATTGAGCGTATCTTTATCGGATCCGTGGCGGACTACATTATCAAGAATGCGCCTTGTGACGTACTCGTTGTCCGCCAATAAAAAATTTACACCTTCAACAAATAAAATCACTGACAGAATTTTGTCAGTGATTTTTTTATTTTTATAAAACAAAAGAAATTCAAATCATAGACTTGAATTTCTTTGACTTTAGATTGCGAACTAAAGTGAGGGTATTTTTACAAAAAAACTTGTAAACATAGTTAATTAAAATTATTTGGTAGCCATCTTATTAGAAGAGACTCCAATTTCTGACCAAAGGTTCATATCCCCATAGTCAAGTGTCATTCCGACCACACGTTTATTAACTGGTGTGTAATTTAATGAAAAGTTGGTTGGAACAACATAAGCTTTTTTATTCATATCATTTTGATATTTAACAAAAGCGGCTTTACGATAAGTTGCACTTTCTGACTTAGTTGAATCAATATCATTCAAATCATTCGTAATTTGTGGGTCGTTAAAGTGACCAATATTATAAGGGGCTGCTGCTGAGAATAAATCTTGTTGAGATGGTTCTGACGAAAGTGACCAAGCCCCATCGGTAATATCCCAATCATTTGCTCCTGGAGGAGTCGTCATATGATCAACCCAAGAATTAAATTCCATCAATTTACCATTGTAAAGACTCATTTTTACACCAATCTTCTTCCATTGTTGGATATAGTTTTGAGCGATGGTTTCTTGATTAGCATCTCCTTGACGCGCTGCATAGACAAGCGATAATTCTTTTCCGTCTTTTTCACGGTAGCCTGTAGACTTATTGAGTTTCCAACCATCTGCATCCAAAAGTTTATTGGCCTTGTCAAGATTTTGTTTTTCATAACCTTTGACTGATGAACTTGTAAACTGTTTAAAGATAGGTGGAATTAAACCATTTGCAGGGGTTGCAAGTCCGTTAGAGAACTTATTGTCAACCTCTGCAACATTACGAGCATAAGCAACAGCCTGACGAACACTTTGGTCTTGCAATGGTGTCTTACGGTCTTGAACATTGATTGAATTTTTTGTGTCATAATGTCCAAGACTGTAGTACATCAGTGAGATATAGAGTGCTTGTTGACCAAGAACTTTATAGCCCTTCAAGTTCTTCACTTGTTTGTACTGACTAGCGACCATAGAATTGATGAAGTAATATTTACCAGATGAGAGAGCAGCAACTGATTTATTTGTTGAAACTGTTTCATAGGTGATAGAGTGTAATTTTGGTTTTTCGCCCCAATAATATGGATTTGGTACATATTTGATTGATTCGCCAGCAACAACATTTGCTGGTTTGAAAGGACCTGTGACTAATGGTTTGGTTGTCGTTTTTGTACTTGAAGCCAAGTCTTTAGGCGCCACGTCTTTCAAGTATTGATAAGGAGTCACTGTTTCAAGGAAATAGCCATTCCCTGATTGAGTCATTCCTGGTGTCATTTCTTTAAATTGAATCTTGACAATCTTACCATTTTCACCATCTGGGAAAGTAATGCCTGAGATTGTTTTTGCTTTACCTGTATGATAATCACTCAAACCAACGATATTGGCTAAAGAATCGGTCCAACGGTCAGAGCCATAAGCAGGATTAGCGATTGTTTCATAAGTAAATTCATAGTCTTTAGCCGTAACTTGCGAGCCATCCGACCACTTCAAATCTTTACGCAAGGTAATTGTTGCTGTTTTTGCAGAATCATCAAGGCTGATATTCGCAGGACCACCATTGATAAATTTAAAAGCACTATTTGTAAAGAAAATTCCATCTAATCCACCTGCTGGACTAGCCATCGCAGCAAAAGTAGCATCATTCTCAAGTCCAGCCAGCCATTCGGCTTTCATTGGGGAGTCATTTTGATAGGCGACTTTTAGATTCCCACCTTTGATAGCCTTGTCCGGATTTTTGTAAGCCACATCAAAACTTCCGGCTTTTAATTTTGTAGCGCTTGTACTTGAGCTTTGGTTGGAGCCACAAGCACTCAAGAGTGCAGTTGCTAAAACTGCAGTCGTTGCCAATAAAGTTATATTCAATTTTTTCATGTTAATTTTCTCCCGAAAAATTAAGTTTTATTTCTAGTTTAACTATAATGTTTAGATTATATCACTAATTTTATTTTTGTCAAACTATTTTTTATATTCTGATATTATTATTTTATCTTACTGCTTGTCTTTGGTCAGCAACGCGTCTTAGTGCATTACCGATGAAAATAATTGCAAGGACCACAATCAAGATGACTACCGTTGCTGGAACCCAAGTCCAAGGTTTGTCAGTCATCGTTTCTGGGTTCGTTGCCTCACTAATCATCGTCCCCAAAGAAGGAGTCCCTGCAGGAAGTCCGAATCCCAAGAAAGAAAGTCCTGTTTCTAGCCCAATATTTCCGGAAAAGACTAAAGTAGACTCAGCGATAACCAAAGTCGATAAGTTAGGCCAGATTTCTCGGAACATAATTTTTAAATTTGAAGTTCCCGAAGTCTTAGAAGCCCGAACATAGTCTCGATTAACCTCTGTCAATGTTTTTGCCCGAATCAGACGTGTTGTTCCTATCCAACTAAAGATACTAATAATCCAAATCAAGGACCAAGCATTAAATCGCGGAATAATAGTTACAAAAACGATAATAATCATCAAGTTAGGTAAAATCATCCAAAAATCGGTGAAACGCATGAAGATTAAATCAAACCTTCCCCCGTAATACCCCGTAATCACCCCTAAAACATTCCCGACAACTAAGGTAATCAAAGTCACTGCAAAGGCGATATTAAAGGAATTCCGCGCACTAATCATTAGCATCATGATGATATCGCGTCCCCCATTATCCGTTCCCAGCAAATGACCATTGGTCAAAGGCGCCAGATACTGGTCCATGATATTGACATCAACATAATTTGCTTGCTTGAGAAACATCGAGTAGATATAAACTGTCAAAAAGACAACTAAGAGGAAAATTGTTGAAATCAATGCCAGTTTATCATGTTTGAGTTCTTCTTTGATTGAGTGAATCAATGATAGAGAATTTTTTTGTTTTTTTTCTGACATTTTCACTCCTTACTGAATCCGAATTCGAGGGTCAACAATTGCCATGATAATATCTGACAAAAGGGCCCCTAATAAACCCAGAAAACCATTTAAAAAAATCAGAGCCGTAATCATTGAATAATCTCGACCAGTGATTGAGGTAATAAAAAGTTGACCCAAACCAGGATAGCCGAAAATCGTTTCTGCAAATATCGCCCCTCCTAAAAGTCCCGTAATTACAAAACCAAAGTTTGCCGCAATCGGTAGTGAAGCGTTTCTCAAGATATGTCGAGTGAAAATCACTCTTTCCTTCACTCCTTTAGCTCGCGCCGTTCGCACATAATCCTGCGTTTCTTCATCCAAAATCCCTGAACGGAAATAAGTGAATATCGCGACTGTTCCAAAAACTGCCAAGCTAAAAGCCGGAAGAATCATGTGATAGATTCGACTAAAAAAGACGGCGACAAAACCAACAGCATTTGGACTAACTGTTCCATCCGTTGGAAACCAGCCTAAACTATAACCAAAGATAAAAATCATGACCAAATAGAAAACATAATGTGGAATACCAAAAGTAATCGAGTTATATGTCAACCATAAACGGTCTTGCCATTTTCCCTCATGACGGGCTGCAACGATAGACATTGGCACAGCAAATAAATAGGTCAAAATCACAGAAAGAAGCGACATCCAAAAAGTATTAACCGCTCGTTGACCAATGACAGTAGTGACAGGCTCTTTGAGATTATAAGACATCCCCAAATTTCCATGAATCGCATGTCCCAACCATCTGAGATATTGTTCCCACCAAGGGTCGTACAGGCCAGCTGCACGCCTTAAAGCTTCAATTTCGTGTGGATCTGTATGTGGCCCAATTAAACCAGAGAAAGGGTCACCTGGTATCAATTTAGCAAAGAAGAAAACAAGAATACTCAGGATAAATAGTTGCGGAATCATCAATAAAACACGTCTAATAATTACTTTCCACATTTCCCCCCTTTTTGGTAAAGCTGCCCAGTGTGTTTTACTTAATTCTTGTAAGGGCAGAGCGCGTCCCTCCTTATCATAAAAAATTGATTTTTTAGTTTCAAATTCTTGTTCCACTTCTAATCGTTTCGACCTATTTTCCCTTCTTCTTGAGACATCGATAGAAGGAATAGCGGATAATAAACGTTTTGTGTAAATATGCTCGGCCTGTTCAAAAATATCCTTTCGCGTTCCTTTTTCTACAATTCGCCCATTGTGCATGACCGCAATATTATCCGTCATATGTCGCACAACTCCCAAATCATGAGAAATGAACAAAAAAGCGATTCCCAAATCTTTTTGAATGAGTTTCATAAAGTTTAGAACCTGAGCCTGAACAGACAAATCAAGAGCAGAGACAGGCTCATCGGCCACAATTAATTTAGGATTGGTCGCAACTGCCCGAGCTATTCCAATCCGTTGTTGTTGCCCTCCTGAAAATTGAAAGGGATATTGACTTAAAGTTTGTTTGGGTAAGCCCACAATATCCAATAATTCAAGTATCCTTTTATTTTCTGAATTTGGATCCAATTTTTCAAAATTTCTAATCGGTTCAGCAATAATATCATAAATATTTTTACGAGGATTAAGGCTAGAAAAGGCATCCTGAAAAATCATTTGTACATCTTTGTTATACTTGAACTGATTTCTTATTTTCTTCTTGCTGACATCTTGCCCCTTGTAAATCAATTTCCCTGAGGTCATTTGCTCTAGTCCGACGATTGTTTTTCCAATCGTTGTCTTTCCTGAACCAGACTCACCAACCAGTCCAACCGTCTCTCCCTCATGAATGGTCAAATCTACTCCATCAACTGCCGTTACATTATCTGTTACCCTATTAAAGAAACCTGAACGAATCGGGTAATAAACTTTTAAGTCTTTTAGACTAAGAATTTCGCTCACCTCTCACCTCCTTTAACGGTTTGATTTGGGAAATCAAAGTTTTCCCAAGCACTTCCTCGAACCAAATGATTTGGAGAAATTTCAGTCATCTCATTTGAAATTATCTTTTTAGCCTCTTCTTTCATCCAAGGTACACGTGCAAGAAATAAATCTTTATCATATTCGATTTCAGATAACGAAGGAACATTTCCCGGTATCACATACAAGTCATCTGAAACAGTTTCGGCCGAAGGGTTTGAGCGTAAAAGTGACCTTGTGTAAGGGTGTTTAGGATTGTTGAATAGTTCTTCGACAGATGCTTTTTCAACTAATTGTCCCGCATACATGACGGCCACCGTATCAGCGACTTCTGCCACTACTCCCAAATCATGGGTAATCAAGATAACTCCTGCATTTTTCTTCTTTTGTACATCTAATATCAAATCTAAAATTTGAGCTTGAATCGTAACATCTAAAGCTGTTGTTGGTTCATCAGCAATAATCAAATCTGGGTCATTGGCTATTGCTATCGCAATCATCACCCGCTGTCGCATTCCTCCTGATAGCTGATGTGGGAATTGATTGGCAACACGCTTAGAATTTGGAATCCCAACCTGTTCTAAGAGCTGGAAAGTCCTACTTTCATATTGGCTTTCTGGATAAACTTCATGTACTGCTAGCATTTCCATGACTTGTTGACCAATTTTCATCAACGGATTCAAAGCAGTTAAAGGATTTTGAAAAATCATCCCTACCTTAGTTCCTCGAAGTTTTGACATTGAATCTCCAGTTTTGCCAACCACTTCTTCACCATCTAATAAAATGGAACCTTTGATTTGAGTTTGGTTGGGATTATGTAAACCCATGACTGCTGTTGCAAAAGTAGACTTTCCAGAGCCTGATTCCCCAACAATTGCCAAAACCTCGCCGTGTTTAACCGTTAAATCAATATCATAAATTGCTTTTTGCAATTTTCCAGCAATCCGAAAAGCAACGCTTACTTGTTTAGCCACTAAAATATTATTATTTTCCACAGTAACCTCCAAATCGTATCTTTTTTCGTACATTACATAATTTATTGCTTTCACGTTACTTTTATTTCAAAAAGATGATTTACGGTATTATAATCCTTTTTATTGAATTTTGCAATAATTTAGCATATTCCAAATAAAAAAACTATCTTCTCAGATAGAATTTGATATAAAATAAAAAAACTCTGCTAGAAAACTAGCAGAGTTTTTAAGTTAATTATTTAGCCAAAGCTTTTTTTGCTTCTTCAGCAAGTGCAGTAAATGCAGCAGCATCAGCGATTGCGATGTCAGCAAGCATTTTACGGTTCACTTCGATGTCAGCTAATTTCAAACCGTGCATCAATTTGCTGTATGAAAGACCATTCATACGAGCAGCTGCATTGATACGTGCAATCCATAATTTACGGAAGTCGCGTTTCTTTTGACGACGATCGCGGAATGCGTAGTAGTATGAATTCATGACTTGCTCTTTAGCAGTCTTGAAGAGTCTATGTTTAGCTCCGTAGTAACCTTTAGCGAGCTTTAAAATACGTTTACGGCGTTTGCGAGTTGCAACGCTACCTTTAACACGTGCCATGTGTGTTCTCCTTTAATTCTTAGTAGATTTCATTTTTGTCTTTGAAGACAAGTTTATTTTTTTATTTGAGTTGGAACAAGAATTTTATAATCAACTGTTTAGAGAACTCTCTAAAATCAGATGGGTTATTCCATAGTCCCTTTAGTCGCTTACGCTCCTATAGAGATTGCTCCTTGAAATAAGCTTTGCTTATTTCATAGTCGCAACCATGCGACGGATACGTTTGAAGTCACCTTTAGAAACCATAGAAGCTTTACGAAGTTGACGACGTTGTTTTACAGATTTACCGTGGAAACGGTGAGAAGTGTAAGCGCGGAAGCGTTTAAGTCCGCCGTTACCTGTACGTTTGAAACGTTTAGCAGATGCGCGGTGAGTTTTTTGTTTTGGCATTGTAATTCTCCTTAATTTATATCAGTTAGCAGAAGATGAATTCTGCTTTCTTTATTCTTAAAGCACTAGTCTAAAGAATAAAGGCTTGAAAGGTTACCCTTTCGAGACGAGCTTATCTTGTACAGACCTATTTTTTTATAGGAGCAAGTTGCAAGAACATTTGACGTCCATCCATTTTGGCTCTTTGTTCAACGACAGCAACTTCTTTTGTTGCTTCCGCGAACTTGTCCATTACTTGACGACCCACATCTTGGTGAGTAATCATCCGACCTTTAAATCGGATTGAAACCTTAACTTTATCGCCTTTTTCAAGGAACTTGATGGCTTGGCGAAGCTTTGTATCAAAGTCGTTTTGGTCAATAACTGGTGACAAACGGACTTCTTTTACAGAAACAACTGCTTGTTTTTTCTTTGCTTCTTTTTGTTTTTTCTTTTGCTCAAACATGAATTTTGTATAATCCATGATTTTGGCAACAGGTGGTTCTTGATTTGAAATTAAAACCAAGTCCATGTTAAGATTTTCAGCTTGCATTAGCGCCTCAGACGTTGGTGTGACACCTAATTGTTCACCCTCAGCGCCAATGAGACGAACCTCACGAGCACGGATTGCACCGTTCATCATAGGTTTTCTATTGTCTTGTTTAGCTATGTTCGTTCTCCTTCTAATATGATGTGAAAGTTGGCTAAAATTTAGCCCAACTTCTTTTTTAAAGAAAAACAAAAGCGGAACGACAATCTCGCCCCGCTCATGAAAACATTCGTTTTTGAATAATTCCATTTGTTTGCCCAGGGCTATAACCTCTAAGGCGAGAAGCGGGTGCTTCTGCTTTTCAACTCTATTATTCTATCAATTATTTTAGAACTTGTCAAGCCCTAATTCTTTATCAACTTTTGACTGATTGTTTTAGATGACTTTTAAGATTAATTTTATTATTTAGATATATATATATATTACAATTTTAGAATATTAGGCCAGCTCTTATTACTAGCATTTTATTATCTTCAAAATGCATCATATCATTTAGTAAAATGATAATTAAATGATAAAATGATTATAATAAAATAAAAATACGAAAGGAGAATAAAATGGCAGATACACAACTCATTACGATTTCTAATATCAGCAATACTACCACTACTCAACATCTCAAAACTTATCAAGTGATGCCTGATAATTCTCTACGCACACTCAGAGAATCCTCTTCATCAAATTGATTTCCATATAATATACCCGAATTGCTAGTTGATTATTTAGCCATGACTTGATACCCGATAGAATATCTTAAAGTCTCTGGTTCCAGTGATTTAGCTGATTTTAACAGTAAAGAATACGCTAAAAGTATCATCTCTAATTTCAATTGAAAACCTTGAGGCGAACGACTTTTACAACGCTCAGCTCCTAGATTTGTC
>NZ_BCVK01000022.1 GCF_001591705.1 Lactococcus cremoris subsp. cremoris NBRC 100676
ATTATCCGCTTCTTTCATTTTATTAAATTTTATTTAGCTTTTTTCAAAGCTCCAAATAATAGGCCTGAAACAATTGCTCCAATCAAGATGAACAAGAGATAAAGTAACGGGTTATTAGTCAAAGCAAGTACGAAGACTCCACCATGTGGTGCCATCAATTTAATATTGGCCATACCAGTCAAACCACCGGCTACTGCTGCTCCAATCATAAATGATGGAATTGCGCGTGCTGGGTCGGCTGCGCCAAATGGAATTGACCCTTCAGTGATGAATGAAAGCCCCATCACAATGTTTGTCAAACCAGCATTACGTTCTTCTTTGGTAAATTTATTTTTGAACAAGATAACAGCTACTGTAGTTGCGAGTGGTGGAACCATCCCACCAGCCATAACTGCTGCCATTGTTACTGAACCACCAGTTGAAACTGTTGCTGCTAAAGTACCAGTTGCAAAGATATAAGCAGCTTTGTTGATTGGACCACCAAGGTCAATAGCCATCATTCCACCAACAACTAGACCAAGAACAAGGGCAGATGCTCCTGATAAGCTTGCTAAAAAGTTAGAAAGTCCGGTATTAATTGCAGCCATTGGGATATTGACAAAGAGCATTAGGAAACCTGTGATAAATGTTCCAACTAATGGATAAATCAAGATAGCTTTAATCCCATCAAGTGAACGTGGAAGTTTTGCGAAGACTTTACGAAGAAGAATAATTACTCCACCGGCAAGGAAACCACCAACCAAGGCGCCTAAGAAACCTGACGGAATCATTTTAGCAGGGTCTAAATGACCAAAGGCCAAACCAGATGATGCCATCGAACCAGCGACAAAACCAGCAACTAAACCAGGCTTATCAGCGATTGAGTTTGCAATGAAACCGGCTAAAACAGGTAACATAAAGGCAAAAGCCGCGCCCCCAACATTTTTAAAGTAAGCAGCTAAAGGATGATAGACTCCAAGGTTGGCCAATTGACTTTGAGGAACTCCCATCGCTTGGTCAATCAAGAAAGCAAGAGCGATAAGAATCCCACCTCCGACAACGAATGGAAGCATTGCAGAAACACCACCCATTAAGTGTTTATAGAAAGCTTTACCTAAGCCACCAGATGATTCTTCTTTTACTTCATCCGTTCCATCTGCTTCATAGATTGGTGCATTTCCTGAAAGTGCACGATTAATTAATTCTTCCGTATCTCGAATGGCGTGTGCAACTGGAACTTGAACCATTTCTTTACCAGCAAAACGATTCATTTCGACTTTTTTGTCCGCAGCTACGATAACAGCATCAGCTTTTTGAATATCAGCTGAAGTTAATTTATTATCAATTCCACGCGCACCATTGGTTTCAACCTTTATACCAACACCCATTTCCAAGGCTTGTTTTTTAAGTGCTTCTTCAGCCATGTAAGTATGGGCAATTCCTGTTGTACATGCTGTTACAGCTACAATGTAATGTTCAGCATTTTCAAGAGTTGCAACTTCTTCTTGTTTTTCAGAAAAGAGTTGAATGACTTCGCGTGGGTATTCAACTTTTCTCAAACGGTCTTGGAAACCGTCTTTAAGAAGATAAGTGGAAAGTTGTGCCAAAGCTTCTAAGTGAGTATCATTAGCACCATCTGGGGCTGCAATCATAAAGAAAAGATTGACAGGTTGACCATCTAATGCCGCGTAATCAACACCAGTTTTTGATTTTGCAAATAGAACAACCGGTTCATTAACAGCGGTATTTTTACTGTGAGGCATGGCAATCCCGTCACCAAGTCCAGTTGAAGTTTGCGCTTCACGTGCCATAATTCCTGCTTTAAAAGTTGCAAAATCACTGACATAACCTTCAGAAACTAATTTATTGACCATTTCATCAATAACAGCTTCTTTGCTAGTTGCTTGGAGGTCAAGAATCATAACCTCTGTTTTTAATAAATCTTTAATTTCCATCATTTCACCTCTGAAATATTAACTTTTTTATAAATATCTTCCAAAAATGCTCGGCTTGGCATATCATCTGAGAATGCCTTTGAAGTTCCACAAGCAATCGCTTGTCTGAATGCTAAGAGTGGATCTTTAGATTGACTATATTCGGCCAAAAATCCTGCAACAGTCGAATCACCGGCTCCAATAGAATTTCTTAATTCTCCCTTAATCCCTTGAGCAAAATAAACTTTCTCATTCGTAAAGAGGAGTGCTCCATCTCCAGCCATTGAAACAATAACATTTTGAGCACCCATGTCTAATAGTTTTTTACCATAAGGTATAATTTGCTCATTATTTTCAAAGCTTGTCCCAAAAATCGCTTCTAATTCTTCACGATTTGGTTTGATAAGCAAGGGATGTGCTGGGAGCGAATCAAGTAGTTTTTGACCATCGACATCCATAACGAATGTTGCCCCGCACTCTTGTACTTTTTCAATCAAACGCTCATAGAAATCTTCACCTAAAGTTTTAGGAATTGTTCCCGCAAAAACGACAATATCATTTGGGGTTAAATGATTAAATTTTTCAAGAAAATGCTTGATTTCTTTTTCTTCAAGTTTCGGTCCAGTAGCATCTAGGCTGGTTTCATTTTCTTGACTCTTAAGTTTCACATTAATTCTAGTCAAATCTGCTATTTCTGTAAAATCTGAATCAATTTGATTCTCATTTAAAAAATCTTTAATATATTGACCAGAAAAACCACCTAGAAATCCCAAAGCCTTACTCTCGGCTCCTAGAAGACTGAGCATGCGGCTTTCCATAATTCCTTTACCACCTGCTGAAATCTGTGTTTTTCCTGTTCTGTTAACCTCACCCAGTGATAAAGACTCATAGTTCATGAAGTAGTCAAGCGCTGGATTGAGTGTTACTGTATAAATCATAGTTCTCCTTTTATTTAAGACGTAAGTTTGAAATATTAACATTTAGTGAAAACTTTTCACTTTTATTCATAAAAAACATACTCTAATTATTCTCGGTAATTAATTCAACCTCTTCAGAATTAGCAAATTTTACGAAACTCATTTGGCCTAATTTGGAAGAGTCAGCCAAAACATAAGCATTCTGACTTTGTTTAACCGCTAATCCTTTAATTGCTGCTTCTTCATTGTCTGGCGTCATTGCGCCATGCTTGGTATCAAAACCGTTCGCACCCACAAAGGCCACATTAAATTGATAGGCAGATAGTTGTTCCAAGGCCTGACTTCCAATGATTGCATCTGTTACTTTTTTCACTCGACCACCGAGTAAATAAACAATCAATCGGCCATCTGTCAATTTTGCTAAATGCGTGACAGAGTTAGTTACAATCGTTAGATAAAGATGTGATTGATTGATAAGTTCTGCTAAAAGACCAGTTGTTGTTCCAGCATCTAGAAAGACAATATCTCCGTCTTTAATTTTTGATAAGGCAATTTGCGCGATTTCTTCTTTTTCTTGAATGTTTTTGGACGTTTTTTCAGAAATACTTAACTCTTCTGATAAATCCTGTGTAAGTTCGGCTCCACCATGGACCCGCCTTAAACTCTTTTCTTTCTCCAATTCATTCAAATCACGCCTAAGTGTTGAAATAGAGCAATCCATCAGGGTGAGAAGTTCTTCTATTGTTGCTCTCCTATTTATTTTTAGATAGTAAACAATCCTTTTTTTTCTTTCATTTGCTAACATTTCCATCTCCTGAATTCGTTTACAAAAATTATTATAACACCTTTACCTATCAAAATCAATCATTAACTATCATTTTCTTTCAAAAAAGTTCAAAAATAAAAAACCGTTCAAAAATAAGGCTTTATTTAAGATATTCGAGTAAGTGCTGAGCAGATTGTATGTAGTATTCAACAGCAACTTTTAATGCTTCATCTTGGACAAGCATATCAGGAAAGTGAAGTCCAGAAGCCTCTGGTCCATTTGAACCAATAAATGCAAAGAAACTTGGTGCTTGTTTTTGATAATTAGCAAAATCTTCCCCAGCACTCGAAGGTTCAGGATAAATCACTTTATCGTACCATTGTTCTGTTATCTTCCTGATTTGTTCTGTCAGTTCAAAATCGTTAAAGGTCGGTTCTGCTTCCATAAGCCACTTAATTTCTACTTGAACATCATAAGCTTTTGCGGTTGCTTCAATAATTTCGCTAAACCTTCTTTTAGTCAAAGTCCGCACTTCATTCTCAAACATTCTTATTGTCCCTTCTAATCTGGAATTATTGGGTAAGACATTCCAAGTATTGCCCGATTCAATATGGGTTATTGAGACAACCGCCGTTTTTTGAGGTGAAATATTTCTGGATACAATTTGTTGGAGATTTTGGACAATTGCAGAGCTGGCTAAAATAGGGTCTCTTCCTTCTTGAGGATACGCTGCATGATTTCCTTGTCCTTTAACAATAATTTCGAATCGTTCGACTGCAGCCATGACCCCTCCTTCGCGCAATCCAATGAGTCCGCTTGGTAAAGTTGGCATATTATGATAACCCAAAAAAGCTTGTACATCTGATAGTAGACCGGTTTGTAAAACTTGCTTAGCCCCTTCACCGATTTCTTCAGCAGGTTGAAATATAAGTTTTATTGTCCCTTTTAACTCCTGCTCCTGTTTTTTTAATAATTGAGCTGCACCAAGGAGACTTGTCATATGCAAATCATGACCACAAGCATGCATTGCTCCTTTATTTTTAGATTCAAACTCAAGACCTGTTTCTTCTAAAATTGGTAGGGCATCAATATCTGCTCTCAATGCAATCACTGGTTTTCCAGAACCTATCTTGGCAACAAGTCCTGTTTTTAGGTTACTTTCTAGTATCTCGATTTCCCAGTCTAATAATTTTTCACGAATGAACTTTGTAGTTTCGAATTCTTCTTCTGATACTTCAGGGTGAGCATGAAGGTAATGACGAATCTCAACAAGTTCCTTATATAATTTTTCTTTAATCATAAAAATAATTGTAGCAAAAATAGCGAAGCATTAGACTTCGCTATTTCTATTGACCCCATTTAAATTTTAAATCAATCCAGCCTCTTCTAAAATCTCTTCAAGATAGGTTCCTTTGAGTTTTTTGAGACCAACTTTCAAAGCTTGTTTCTTGATGAATGACAAATCCAAATCTTCTAATTTTTGTTTATCTGATAGATAGTAGACTGAACCAGCCAAATTTCGCAGATCATAAGCTGAAGCATAAACTTCGGGAATTCCTCGATCAACATTCAATAATTGATATACAGCTTCCATGGCTGTTCTTACTGAATATTCTGTAGTAAAAACGGTATCGCGGGCTGTTTCAGCAAAATTACCTAAAAAAGCTAAATTTACTGATTGTTCAGGTACAACAAGTGGGCGGTCACCGGGTTCACGTAGCATGAAATATGAAGTAATGAAAGGCATATAAACTGGAATTGTATTGGTATTTTCTTTCACAAATGCTTCAATCTCGTCTTCTGGCATCCCTAAATGATAGAGTAATTCTTGAGTAATTTCTTCACCTGTACAATCTTCAATAGGTTTTTTGATATAATTCCCCGGTGTATTTGAAAGAAGACCATAGACCCAAGTGACTGATTCTTCGTCATTTTGTTCCTTAAAGTGAGGTTGGCGGTGTGTTGTAAATGAAAGTAACCAATTTGAATCTTTTACAGTAATGATACCACCTGTCACTACTTTTCCTGAACGTAATTGACGATGTGTTAATTTTTCAAAATAAGGTTGGATTTTCAAATTTTTCCAAGTAACAGTTGCTGACACAACCCAAGCTTCTTTAGGAATATCCTTACAAAAAACATCTGGATGTCCGAATTCTTCTGACTGTTTAGCCAAATTTTGCCAAAGTTTCCAAGAGCCACCTAATTCATTTGTTTTTGGTGCAGCATGTGTTGGCGAACCTTGTGTTGAACTTTCAGTAATTGAACCATTTGTAACGAAAACCAAGTCATTTTCTGTCAGTTCTATTGTTTTTTTGTCAGCATAAATAATGGACTTAGCGACTTTTTTATCATTTGAAAAATCAACTTCAACATTTTCGACTTGAGCACCATATTTAAAATCGACGCCATGTTCTTTCAGATATGAAAGTAATGGTTTAACAAGGGATTCATATTGATTATATTTCGTGAATTTTAGAGCTGAAAAATCAGGCAATCCTTTAATATGATGAATAAATCTCATGATATAACGACGCATTTCAATGGCTGAATGCCATTTTTCAAAAGCAAACATTGAGCACCAGTAAAGCCAGAAATTTGATTCGAAAAATTCGTCAGTAAAACAATCTTCAATGGTTTTGCCAACAAGTAATTCTTCTTTTGTCATAAATAATTTGACAATTTCTTCTCGGGCCTTCGGACTTAATATAAATTTCCCATCATCATCCACTCGTTCACCACGATTATGAATAATCCGACAATTAGATGAATTAGGGTCATCACGGTCAATACGATAAAATTCGTCTAAAACAGACGCATTGTCTACTTCTAGAGATGGAACTGAGCGGAATAAATCCCAAAGACATTCAAAATGATTTTCCATTTCACGACCACCACGTACAACAAAGCCATCATGTGGAATAAATGAACCGTCTAAGGAGCCACCTGACAAAGGTAATTCTTCTAAAATATGAATACGGTCACCAGACATTTGACCGTCACGAATTAAAAATACTGCTGTTGCAAGGCCAGCAAGACCTGCCCCAATGATATAAGCTGATTTTCCATCAACATTTTCTGGTTTTCTTGGGTGAACGAAAGCTTCATAATTTCCATTTGTATAACGCATAATAATTAACCTCCTCGAATTCTAAACAACATATTTCGGCTAAAATTTTAGCCTTTCTTTTTTAATTCTCCTCCAATCTCTTACTAATTTCATCATAGTACAAGAGTAAAACGATTGCAAGAATCTGAAACGTTTCTTGGACACCTTGTCCATTTTGTCCATTTTCTTATTATTTATCTTTGGATAATTTACTTTTTCTGAAAGTTTTAGTGCTAAGAATTATCAGCAGGCTAACAAATGTCAAAAGTGATAAAAGTCCGCCATATTTTGTTGCTGAACTCATTGCAAAGCAGGAATAAATTTTCCCCGAAAACTTTGCGGGGACTTTTATTTCTAGAAATCCATTTTTAGAAATTTGGCTTGTGAGCTTTATTTTTTTATTTTCCTCTTTCGTAAAGGCGATAAATCCTTTGTAATAAATTTCTGGTATTTCAACACCAGCACTTTTTGAACCAGTAGTCGCTGTAAAAGTGACATGTGAGCCTTTTTTACTATAGTCTGATATCTGAATGCTTTTTGCAAGCCCCTCTGGGAGTTTTCCTCTTTGACTCAAATATGTCATCGCTTGATTGCGCATTCCATAGACATTCTTATCTTTATAAAATTGTTGAATCGTATTTTCATAAGGTTGATTATGGCTTCCAATAACTTGGGGTAAATATTCACCAATGGCAATAGAATCCGGGTTTTCCATATAATTAAAGGGAGTTTTATTTAATAAACTTTGAGCAGAAGCAAATAATGGTTGAGAACCTTTTTGGATTCGATTTCTAAATTCAGTAAACCCTAGTATTGAAAAAATGACTAATAAACTGATTGTCAGATAATAAGAAGTTTTTCCTGAAATTTTGTCCAATAAGATGGGCAATATTAATACGAGGCTGAGAGCAGAAAATAGTCCAAAAAGAGTTGAAAACCTTGCTGGATCTTGAACAATCGTAAAAACAGAAAATAGTTTCCAAGGAAATATCGGAAGTTGCATCAAAACCAAGACTAATGAAAAACAGGAAAAAATCAAGCTATACTTTGCATTAGTTTTCTTGAAATTTATCAGAGAAAAAATAAAAATAAATAGTACAATAAAAACAAATAGAAGAGAAGGAAATTTATAATATGAAAATTCAATTTTATAAAGTGGCTCCCATTTCCCTTGAAAATAAGCAATATTATTCCAACCAAAACTACGAGAAAAATCTGAATTAGAAACGTTATAGATTCCAGATGTCAAATTCTCCAATAAAGGAAATAAGAAAAATGCTGACAGCCCAATTGCCGAAATCACTGACAGAAATCCCAGACCAATGATTTTTATTTTTTCTTTCAAATTCCCTTTTTTTATTAGCAAAAAGAGAAGATATAATAATACAAAGGGAAGAGTACAAATCGTGGTCACTGTATGTGAAAGAGGTAAGCCTGCTGCCCCAAAAGCTACCATTAAAAAGGCAGCAAAGCTCCGTTTATTAAACATTTTGGTCATTCCCCAAAACAAGAGGATTACAACTAAAAGAGCAAGAGGTTGGCTAGGGTTGGCATAATAATAAAGATTGATATATGTTGAATTCGAAAATGTAAAAAGGGCAACTGCCAATAAGCCAAATAATTTACTATTAGTATGGTCTTTTAATAGAAAACTCGAAAAATTAAAAATTAAAACACCTGATATAAAAAGGCATAAACTATAAAAAAGGGCAAAGGATAGTGACCATGATTTAACAATAAATTTAATGACAGAAATAAAATAAGTTGGAAGTGGACCATAAAATTCATTCCAGGCATATCCAAAACCACTTAAAGCATTTGGATCAAATTGCGGAATTACTTGTCCATCTTTTAATGCACTAATTGTTGACATCACCCTTGCATAATTAAATGCAAAATCATTTCCAGCATGAAAATTTCCTCTATAAAAAGGGAAGGTTGCTAATATAGTAATAAAAAGAATAATGATATAAAATACA
Organism: Lactococcus cremoris subsp. cremoris NBRC 100676; assembly: GCF_001591705.1. GTDB lineage: Bacteria > Bacillota > Bacilli > Lactobacillales > Streptococcaceae > Lactococcus > Lactococcus cremoris. The sequence goes on from NZ_BCVK01000022.1 coordinate 8,685, forward strand.
AAATTGTATTTTTTGAAATTCTCTAATCCTTGCCCTCTTTTTTCTAATCTTTCCATCTATTATTTCTCCTAAAATTTAATCCTAATCTTGTCCAATTATATCATATTACTCAATTCGTCCCTATGTCAAAATAAACAAAAAATCCACTGACAGCTTGTCAGTGAATCCTTTTAAACATAAAAAAGTACTGACGAAACGATCAGTACTTTTTTAAAATATTATTTGCTTTCTTCAAAGTCGCCATCAAATGTATTAGCATCTTTTGGTCCTTCTTGAGCATCTGTTGCTTCACCCGCTTCTCCTTGAGCTGCATTTGCTTGTTCATAAAGTTTTACAGCAAGATTTTGAGCGATTTCAGAAAGTGCTTCTGATTTAGCTTTGATATCATCAATATCTTCACCTTCAAGCGCTTTTTTGAGTTCTTCTTTAGCGTCTTCGGCTTTTTTAACTTCAGCTTCTTCAACTTTTCCTTCAAGGTCTTTCAAAGTTTTTTCAGTTTGGAAAACTAAAGCGTCAGCTTCGTTACGTGTATCAACTTCTTCTTTACGTTTTGCATCAGCATCGGCATTTGCTTCAGCATCTTTGATCATTTTATCAATCTCTTCATCAGAAAGACCTGAGTTTGATTTGATAACAATTGTTTGTTCTTTTTGTGTGCCGAGGTCTTTAGCTTTAACAGAAACAATACCATTTTTATCAATATCAAATGTTACTTCGATTTGTGGGATACCACGTGGTGCTGCAGGGATATCTGTCAATTGGAAACGACCCAAAGTTTTGTTATCAGCAGCCATTGGACGTTCACCTTGGAGGACGTGAATATCAACAGCTGGTTGATTATCAGCGGCAGTTGAGAAGACTTGTGATTTAGAAGTTGGGATAGTTGTGTTACGGTCAATCAATTTTGTGAAGACTCCACCCATTGTTTCAATACCAAGTGACAATGGAGTAACATCAAGAAGGACAACGTCTTTAACGTCACCAGTGATGACACCACCTTGAATCGCGGCACCCATAGCAACAACTTCATCAGGGTTAACTGATTTATTTGGTTCTTTGTTTGTTTCATGACGAACAAGTTCAACAACTGCAGGAATACGAGTTGAACCACCAACTAAGAGGACTTCATCAATATCAGAAGTTGACAAACCAGCATCAGAAAGGGCTTGACGAACTGGTTGACGTGTCGCTTCAACAAGGTCATGTGTCAATTCATCAAATTTAGCACGAGTTAAAGCCATTTCCAAGTGAAGAGGTCCGGCAGCTCCTGCTGTGATAAATGGTAAGCTGATTTGAGTTGTTGTTACACCTGAAAGGTCTTTTTTGGCTTTTTCAGCAGCATCTTTCAAACGTTGCAAAGCCATTTTGTCTTGGCCAAGGTCAATTCCGTTTTCTTTCTTGAATTCGGCAACCATCCAGTCAATGATTTTTTGGTCAAAGTCATCACCACCAAGTTTGTTGTTACCAGCAGTTGCAAGAACATCAAAGACACCATCGCCAAGTTCAAGGATTGAAACGTCGAATGTCCCACCACCAAGGTCAAAGACAAGGATTTTTTCATCTTTATCTGTTTTATCAAGACCATAAGCAAGAGCTGCGGCAGTTGGTTCGTTAACGATACGTTCTACTTCAAGACCAGCAATTTTACCAGCATCTTTAGTTGCTTGACGTTGAGCGTCATTGAAGTAAGCAGGAACAGTGATAACTGCTTTTTCAACTTTTTCGCCAAGGTAGCTTTCAGCAGTTGCTTTCAAGTTTTGAAGAATCATTGCTGAAATTTCTTGTGGTGTATATTCTTTACCATTTGCAGAAACTTTTTCAGATGTTCCCATTTTTGATTTGATAGAAATGATTGTTTCTGGATTTGTTACTGCTTGACGTTTTGCAGCATCACCAACGATGATTTCACCATTTTTAAATGCAACTACTGATGGAGTTGTGCGATTTCCTTCAGGATTTGGAATAATTTTTGATTCAGTTCCTTCAAGAACTGCGACTGCTGAGTTAGTTGTACCAAGGTCAATACCGATAATTTTAGACATATTTTAAATCTCCTTTATTTCTTTTACTTATGAATAGTTTAAAGACTTTGCGGTCAATATTTTTTATTAAATTATTGTGCTACAACAACCATTGCAGGACGTAGTAAACGTTCGTGAAGTTGGTAGCCTTTTTGGAAGACTTGCACAATGCTGTCAGCTGGATGTTCGTCATCAGCTGGAACAGTTTGAACAGCCATGTGAAGGTTATGGTCAAAACTTTCATAAGAAACTTCTTCAACCCCTTCTTCTTTAAGGGCTGAAATTAAACTTTCTTGTACCATTTCAAGCCCTTTTTTAACATCATCTGTCAAACCTTCAACAGCAAGTGCACGTTCAAGATTATCTAATGAAGACAAGATTTTTTTTGCTAAATCTTGCGAGCGATACTTGACAAGTTGTAAACGTTCTTCATTTCCGCGACGTTGCACATTTTGCATTTCAGCAGAAACACGAAGGAATTTATTTTCCCACTTAGTTGCTAACTTTTGCGCTTCATCAAGTTCATTGATTTCTTCTTCAACGATATCTTCAAGCGCTTCTTCTGTTAACTCCTCAGTCACTTCTTCATCAACTTTTTCGTTTTTGATTTCTTCTTTAGTTTCTTCGGACATAGGCCCTCCTTTTTTAAATAACTTTTTAATCATTTACTAATTTCATAATGGTTACCATCAAGGTAACGATAATAATCACTTAATTTCATTGTTAGAACTTTAGCAACTAAATCAAGAACTGATAAAGTTCTTTGATAATCCATTTCTACAGGTCCTACAACTGTCAATGTACCAAATCCACGATAAGGAATGACAAATTTTTGCGAGATAATTGTTAAATTTTTCATAAATTTTTCATCATTATCAAATTTAACAGCTCTCATTTCATCATTATTTGTAATCTCGCGAATTTCATGAAGCATTCGCTCATCATCACTAAAGAGTTTATAGAGCTCTGCAAGATTATCCGTCGCATAGTCAAAAATATTTTTACGACCAGCGACTGTCAGATGTTCTTTGAATAAATCATCAAAGATTGATTCAAAGAGTTGTAAAACTTCACTCGTGACCTTAAAATAGCGTTGAACAATTTGTGGAATTTCAGTGCGTAACGTATAGTGAATATCAATCACTTTTTTACCGACTAATCGTTCCTTAACCAAGTTGCTAAAAACAGCTAAATCTGCTTCTGTCATTGATTTTGGTAAAATAAATTGATTTGTTCTTACCTCACCAGTTCCCAAAGTAATGACCGAGAGCACCGAGTGATTATCAAGTATAACCATTTCAAATGAGACTAATTGTTGGTCACGTTGCGGAGCATTAAGAACAAAACTCGTCAATCCTGTTAGTTCTGATAAGCTTTTAGCCGCAGTTTTAAACAAATCGGACAAGCGATAAAAATCGCCATCAAAAGCTTTCATCACTTTGAACAAGTCATTTTGACTGAACTCTTCTAACTGGATGACATTTTCCACAAAATACTTATAGCCCGAAACGCTCGGAATGCGTCCACTTGAGGTATGTTCCTTTTGAATCAAACCCAGCCTTTCCAAAGCTTTCATATCATTTCGAATGGTTGCGCTAGAGGCTTGGATACTATCAAGGAGCGATTTTGAACCGATTGGTGTATGGTCCTTAGCATAAAGTGAAACAATCAAATTTAAAATTTGTCTTTGACGTTCTGTAATCATAGCTGCTCCTTTCTTTATCTCTAAGTTTTTTCTTTTAGCACTCTTTACCTCTAAGTGCTAACAAGTTTATTATAACCCTTTGTTTATACCTTGTCAAGAAAAAAGACATAAAAATTAGCACTCTTTTTATTAGAGTGCTAATTTCTGTTATAAAAGATTAGAATCTTTGGATGTCTGCCAGATATTCATTAGTGTAACTACCATTACAGCAATAATAAAAAGATTTTCAAATCCAACTTGATGTTGAACAAAAAGCAAAACATAGTCAATAATTAAAAGTGCCATAATAATCTCTAAAAGAATAAAAGTCACACGCCAAAATTTTAATAACAAAAAGATTAATAAGACAAAAATCAATAAATAGATAATACTTTGCCAACTTGTAATTGCTGACGAAATCTTATCCGTTAAAGATTTGAGGTTACTAGAGAGATTATTAAAAAATTGACTAAAGAAATTATTATGAACAAGAAGGATTTTAATCATTTCTGACAGGCTGTAAATAAAGAGAGCAACGTTCACATAAAGTAAAAGTCTAGTTCGATTTAACATGTTCCTAATTTCCTTTAAGCTGGTAATAATTTAAGATACTCTTCCAACGTCAATTGGTGCTCAGTCATGTATTTGGCATTTTCTAAACCAACATAGCGGAAATGCCAATCTTCATAACCAATTCCAGTGACTGCTTTTTTACCATCTGGAAAGCTAAGCATAAAACCATATTTGGGAGCAATCGCCGCAACTTGTTTGGCATATTGGCTTTCATTCAGGCTATCAATATTACTCATATCAATTGCAAGACCAGTTTGATGCTCTGAACTTCCTGGTGGTTGAGAATAAGTTTGTACATCTTTTATTGCTTCTTCCTCAGAAATAGGATTCCCTGTACTATTGACCGTTCCTTGACCATTCATTTCTGCTTGAACATAAGATTGATAGAGTCCTTCTTGGTATGAAACTGACCGATAACCTGAAATAAGATGCTCCGCTGGTGAAATTTCTTGGGCCGCAGCCAAAAATTGTTGAACTGCTGGTGCAATCCGTTGGTCAACTTGAATCCCATTAACAGTGGCTAATGTTGGGTTCATTTCAGGTTTAGGAGATGCTCGGCTGACTAAAACTAAATCCCAGTCAGACCTTTTTGAATCTGGTAAGTCTTTTTTCTTTGCCACTTCTTTAGATGATGAAATACTTGTTTTTTTTGTTGATTCATTGGTTGAATTCGACCTATTGTTTGTGATTAATATAAATCCCAAAGCTCCGACGATTAAAAGAACAAGCACAATTAAACTAAAAGTAATTCTTTTTTTCATTTTTTAGCTAACTTTTCACTTCCTATTTCTCGATAAGACATGTCCCCAACTTTTCCGATAGTGAATTTTCCGTCTTCAAAAGTCAAATGAGTAACAGAACCATTATCAAGACCATGCGGACGAGGAAGTTCGGGTTGAGCCAATTTTACAAAAGTTCCAATGGTCATACCATGGCTGACAACAACAATATTTTTGGCTCCTTTTGATTCAGATTCTTTAGCAATGTCTGTAAAACCATCCATGATACGACCTGAAAGTTTTTCCCATGGTTCAGCCCAGCCTGCCGTATCAACTTCAAAAATTGCATTAGCAATCACTTCATCAGGCGGAAATTCATCAGTATGATTATTCCCAGTTTCGGTAAATATTCTTGGTAAAACTCCATCAAACAATTCGCCATCATAGCCTCCGTCAAACGATCCAAAACACCATTCTCGGATTCTTTTATCGTAAGTATAAGGAATTCCTTCGTTATCAGAATTAGCTAAGATAAAGCCCATTGTTTGAATTGTTCGGCCAGAATCAGACGAATATGCCCGATCAAATTTAATTCCTTTTTCTTTAAAGCCTAAGCCAAGTTCAATAATTCCTTGTTCTCCAGCTTCTGTCAAAGGTGTATCAGACCAACCTTGCGCTCGTCCAATTGTATTGAACATTGTCTTCCCATGTCGAACCAAATAAATATTTACCATCACTACTCCCCTTTTTAATGATTTGATTTTAATAAAAAAGCTTTACGATATCTTTTTTCTATTTGTACATTTAAAGCCATTCTTGCTTAACTGTGAAAAATGAGCCACGCACTTCACCTGCTAATTTTGAGCGTTGGCGCGCAAATTTAAACTTTCCTTCAAGTTCTTTAGGGATTTCCATCCCAACGGAAAATTTAATGCCGACCGCACGTTTCGGTTTCTTGCCTTCCTGACCGACCTTTTCATAAAGCAGATTTAAAACCATTCCATCTTCATAATAAAATTCTGGCCAGTAGAGTTCATCACTTTCATAAATAGCCACTTCAAGCAGTTTTGCCGAAAATTTCAAATCGCGTTCTTCAAGTAAAATCTGCTCAAACAAAGCAACTTCTTCCTGCTTTTCACTAGCTGGATAAGTCAGATATTCAAATTTATATTTATTCCAAAAATATCGTGCTTCATTAGCCCGTAAACCTGCTAAAGCCTCTGCTACAGGAGAACTTTCTAGTCCGACCGTTTCTACTTCTTTAAAATTTACTTTGTAAGCCATATAATAACCTCCGTTTTTCCACTTCTATCATTATATCATTTTTGGAAGCGCTCTTCATTTTTTTAAAATATTAAAAATTGACGTTGAAGTCAATTTTAGTTTTTAAATGAGTGAATTGGCGCTGGAATTTGTCCACCACGAGCAATAAAATCTGCTGATGATGCCTTGTTGACACGCATGACCGGGGCCACACCAAAGAGACCTCCGAATTCAATTTGCTCTCCTTCTTTACCCATTGGGATAATACGAACAGCAGTTGTTTTTTGATTAATGACACCAATCGCCGCTTCATCAGCAATCATAGCTGCAATGGTAGAGGCTGGTGTTTCTTCAGGAATCGCAATCATGTCCAGCCCAACTGAGCAAACGCAAGTCATCGCTTCTAATTTTTCGATATTTAACGCTCCAGAGTTCACGGCTGCTATCATTCCTTCGTCTTCCGAAACTGGAATAAAGGCTCCTGAAAGTCCTCCAACACGTTCAGCTGCCATGACTCCGCCTTTTTTCACGGCATCATTAAGCATGGCAAGTGCGGCTGTTGTTCCATGAGTTCCAACAGTTTCTAAGCCCATTTCTTCCAAGACACGCGCAACTGAATCCCCAATTGCCGGTGTAGGTGCGAGTGATAAATCAACAATTCCAAATTCAACATTCAGTCTTTCAGAAGCCATTTGTCCAACCAGTTGACCAATTCTCGTAATTTTAAATGCTGTTTTCTTGATAGTTTCAGCTAAGATATCAAAAGATTCGCCACGAACTTTTTCGAGGGCACGTTTAACAACACCTGGCCCTGAAACCCCAACATTGATAATCGTATCCGCTTCACCTACACCATGAAAAGCCCCTGCCATAAAGGGATTATCTTCTACAGCATTAGCAAAAACGACAAGTTTAGCATTGAGCCATTTGTCCCCTTTGGACATAATTTTGATAGTTTCACCCATATCTCGAACTGCTGTCATATTAATTCCGCTCTTAGTTGAACCGACATTTACTGATGCACATACGCGCTCAGTTGCTGCTAGGGCTTTAGGCATAGATTTAATCAAAATCTCATCCCCTTTTTGATATCCTTTTTGCACCAGTGCCGAATAGCCACCGATAAAATCAATACCTATTTCTTTTGCTGCGCGGTCCATAGCCAGGGCAAGCGGAGTATAATCATCAGCAGCCGTTGCTGCACCAATAATTGCGATTGGCGTTACCGAAACTCGTTTGTTCACAATCTTAATTCCGAGTTCGTGCCCAATCTCATTGCCGACTTCGACAAGTTTACCTGCTTTATTGACAATTTTTTGATAGATTTTTTCAGCGGCTTTGTCAATATCAGCATCAATACAATCAAGAAGACTGATTCCCATTGTTATTGTGCGAATATCGAAATTTTGTTCTTCAATCATCGCAATTGTTTCTTTGATATTTTGGATGTCCATTATTTGATTTCCTTAGTTTTGGTTAAAATATTACTGACAGAAATATTTTTAATCTCTGTCAGTAAAAATGCTTAATAATAAAAGTAATTCGTCGACTAATTTTTTCTGTCAGTCAATTACAATTTGTGCATCGCGTTAAAAATAGCTTCATTTTGAACATGAATATTAACGCCAAGTGCTTCACCTTTTCTTGAAAGTTCAGCTTGAAAAGCTGAAAAATCACTGTTTCTAGTTTCAACAACCATCATCATGGTAAAAGCTCCACTCATCAAAGTTTGTGAAATCTCAATGATATTTGCTTCTAATTCTGATAATGTCGCTGTGACTCCAGCGACAATACCGATTTTATCTGCTCCGACTACTGTTACAACTGCGCGCATTTTGTTTCTCCATTCAAATTTTTATACTATTATAACATTTTTATTTAAATTTTCAGTCAATTTTCTTGTCAAGTAAATAAAGTTTTTTAGACAGCTTTGTCAGTACATTTGAATTATGTTTTATCTCCCCTATTTTGCTATAATCAGCTTATCATGACTTTAAAAACTTTCTTTAATTTTACACGTATTCAAACTTTACCAGCGGCTTTGCTCTCACCAATTGCTGGCTGTCTTTTTGCTCTTTGGTATTTTAAAAGCTTCCACTTTTGGCCCACCTTTTTCTTTTTTATCGGTTTAGCTAGTATTAATCTTTTTGTCTCTGCTTGGAATAATTTAATGGATTATCAAAAAGCTCTTGACCCTGAATATAAAAAATGGAATATTATCGTTGCCAAATCAATTAATCCTAAACTTGCTTTAAAAATATGCTTGTCTTTCTTAGTTGTTGATGTAATTGTTGGACTAGTTGTTCTTTTCATGACTAATCTTGCTGTTCTTCCCATTGGTGGCCTTTGTTTTTTGATTGCTATTTTCTATACCTATGGTCCTTTTGCCTTCTCTCGCTTTCCTCTAGGTGAACTTTTAGCCGGTCTTTGTGAGGGATTCTTTGGATTTTTCCTTGCGGTCTATCTTAATTCTTATGACAAAGGATATTTTTTCATTAGCTTTGACAAAAACTGGCTCATGACTTGGACTTGGGATTTTAAAATTCTTCTCCCAATACTTTTAGTCGGCTTGATGTGTTTTGTTCAAAATTTTAATATCATGTTTTCTGACAATATTTGCGATTTAGACCAAGACATTCGTAACGAGCGTTATACCCTTCCTTATTATTTAAAAATTCCACTGAGTTTAAAAATATTTACTGGACTTTATCTTTTTGCCGGGCTCTGTATTCTACTTGCTATTTGTCTCAAAATTTTACCCATTTGGTCACTACTCATGCTAATCATTTCAGTTAGAGTTATTCCTAATATTCAAAAATTCAGGGCAAAGCAAAGTAAATCAGAAACTTTCCATTTACAGATTAACAATCTTATGCTATTTAATGCCTCACTTGCTATCACTCTTTTACTAGGTATCATTTTTAGATAAACAAAAAAAGCGCTAAGCGCTTTTTATTTTTCTAAAGAAAAGTCCATGAGAACTGGTTGATGGTCTGACGATTTAAATTGATTATCAATGGTTTGTATTTTTAAGTCTTTTATATTATTTGAAATAAGAAATCCGTCAATAATTCCAAAAGTATTTTTGGGATTTTTTTGATGATAAGCAAAATCAAGTGAGCGCACGGTTGGTGCATTAGTTGGTGCAACTACTCGCATTCCTTTAGTCAAATTCTCCGTTGGAAACTCCTTCATCCAAGTCAATTCTGGATGAGCTTTACCAGCTAGGGCATGATTATAGTCTGCTCCACAAATCACATAATCCCCTTTATTGACATACTTTTTCATCGCATCAAAGAGTGTCACTAATTGTTGCTTTTGAATTTTTTGGTCTGTGATAAATGCTGATAAGTGAGTATTAAAAATTACAAACTTTTTATCCGAATTTTTGATAGGCAAAAGGCTGACAGAAAATGCCCGGTCTAAATCAAAAAATTTATTAAAGTTGGTTTCGATTGGTAACTTATATCTGGTTGAATTTTCAATTTCATATTTAGAATAAGTCATAATGCCAGATTTGGCTTTTCCAATTGGTTTTGTCACGGGATAAAATAGATAAGCAGAGTCATAGTTTTGCGTTAATACACTACTATAATCAGGAAGACCTGCGCGTACCAACTGAGGTTCATTCACCTGCTGACTTCGGTCTCCTTGCCAATCAATTTCTTGAATATTTCCGAAATCAGGATTTTCTTTTTTAATAAGTCTAATATCTTCTTGAATCGCAGACTTGACAGCAGATTTGCTGTAAGCATGCACATCATCTCCACCATCCATGAAAAAATTAAAAGAAGGTGGGTAGGAACCATAACCAATATTAAATGTCATCATTTTATAGGTTTTTCCCAATTCAACTTGTTGAGTTTGCGGATTTTTGATACTTTGCTTGATATCATTTGGCAGACGATGATATTGAGCATAGACATAAATAACGTATGAGCCGATGATGACAGCAAAAACTAAAATAATGCTGACAATAATTTTTCCAATTAATTTCAAACAATTTTTCATATTATTCACTAAATATTTTAGGAAATTTACTGACAAAGACTCCGAAAATCTCTGTCAGTAAACTGGGTGGCCTAAACTTATTTACTTTCTTCAATCATTTTTACTACTTCTTGTGTTGAACGCACTCGTCCAAGTCTAGTGAAAATTCCGTCCACAATTCCCTTGTGCAAACTTCCATTAAAATCAGTCATTGCATCTTCTACGGCAATCACTTGATAGCCATGTTGGAAAGCTTCACGAGCCGTTGTATCACAACCAATCGTTGTAGCAATTCCGCTCAGAACAATTTCTTCAATTCCACGGCGGCGCAATTGGACATCTAAATCTGTTCCATAAAAGGCCCCCCAGTTGTGTTTAGCAACATGGATAACATTGTCATAGTCTTTATCGTAAGCTTCTGGCATGACAAAATCAGAGAAGTCCGCTGGTATTTGCCCATGTGCAAGAGGGGGATTATCCGTTTTTGGTTTTAGAGCTTCTTCACCATAATTTTTAACATGAACAAAAACAATCAAAGCTTCTGTATTTTTTAAACTTGTTACGAGCTCTTTATTTTTGGCCAACACATCTTGTGCAGAATAAGGAGCAAAACCTTCACGACCAGCAATTCCTTTTTGCAAATCGATGATGACTAATGCTGTTTTATTTAAATTCAAAGTTTTCATTTCTTCTTCTTTCAAAATTTAAGGTCTTTTGTGTGCTTTTTTTATTCCATCAGTAAATTTTTTGCCATTCTCTTTTTTGTCAGTAAATTTACCTTTGGCAGCTTTGCTATAAAAAGGTTTTTTGTCTGAATTTTTCTTTTTCTTATCAAATTCAGGTTTTTCATCAGTACTTCTACCCTCTTTTGATTTACTGCCAGCTTTACCAGCAGCTTTTGGTGCGACAGATTTAACTTTAAGGGATTGATTTGATTTTTTGCGACCTTTAGATTCAGGCTTTTTCTTAGCTTTAGCCGATTTATCAATCAAATCTAATTCTGATGGAAGGTACTCAAAGTCAATTTCGCCTGTCATCTTATCCGCTTTGACGACTTTGATTTTAATTGGTTGACCAATTTTAAAAGTCAATCCTGTTCTTTCACCAATCAAAGCTAACATTCGCTCATGATAAGTGAAATAATCACCCTTCAACGTTGAAATATGAACTAATCCTTCGATTGTATTTTCAAGTTCAATAAACATACCAAAACGAGTGACTGAAGCAATAATTCCTTCAAACTCTTCGTCCACATGTTCTTCCATGAACTCGGCTTTTTTCATTTTTTCAACTTCACGTTCAGCATCAACCGCTCGACGTTCGCGATGACTAGAGTGCTCCGCAATTTCTGGGATTTTTTCTTCCCATTTTTGTAAAAGATTTGCTGGAATTTTACCCGCACCAATTTCACGAATCAAACGATGAACCAACAAATCAGGATAACGACGAATAGGTGAGGTAAAGTGAGTATAATTTTCGGCAGCTAAACCAAAGTGACCCTCATTATTTTCTGAATAACGAGCTTGTTGCATACTACGCAATAGCATTGTTGACAAGACCATTTCACCAGGTTGCCCCTTGATTTTTTTCATGAAGGCTTGTAAAACTTTTTGATCAATTCCGTTTGAGGTTCCTTCAATTTGCATTCCAAAAGTTGCTGCAAAATCAATAAATCTTTGTAATCTATCTGCTTTTGGTTGCTCGTGAATCCGATAAATAAATGGCAAGCCATGTGCTTCAAAATGAGTGGCCACCGTTTCATTGGCTTCGAGCATGAATGATTCAATCATTCGTTCAGCAATGCCACGACTGCGTTTTCTAATTTCAATAGGTAAGCCTTTTTCATTTACAATGATTTTTGCCTCTACCGTGTCGAAATCAATGGCTCCACGTTGTTTACGCATCGCTTCTAAAATATGATGGATTTCAACCATGATTTTCACAGAATCAGCAATTTTAGCATACTTTTCAAGCGTGTCTTTAGCTCCTGCAATCATTTGATTGACCGCATCATAAGTCATTCTTTCAGTTGTCTTAATAATTGATTGTGAAATTTGATAATTAACCACTCGACCTTCTGGGCTAATTTCCATCACACAGGATTGAGTCAAGCGATTCAAACGTGGGTTCAATGAACAAATCCCATTTGATAAACGCTCTGGCAACATTGGTACCACTCTGTCAGTAACATAGACCGATGTTCCACGTTCGTAAGCTTCTTTATCTAAAGGTGAATTTTCCGTTACGTAGTGGGAAACATCCGCAATATGAACACCTAATTCATAATTTCCATTTCCTAAACGTTTGGCATGGACAGCATCATCAAGGTCTTTGGCATCAGCTCCGTCAATTGTGAACGTAATTTCATTACGATAATCAACTCGACCCGCAATTTCACTTTCTGGCACTTCTTCTGGCACTGAATCAGCTTGATCCAAAACTTCTTTTGGAAACTCTGATACAATATCCATTGAAGTCAAAACTTCTAACACATCTATCCCTTGGTCATTTGCCTGTCCAATAATTTCCGTTACCAGTCCTTGCATGGTTTGAGGAAATTCTTTATCAGGATAATGTGTGATTTCTACACGAACAATTGCCTTATTTTCTGGTTTGAGTCCTTCATCACCCAGATATACCCGATAAGGGATTTTTTTATTTCTAGATTTAACGAAACCAATCAGTCCAGTTTGCTCTTTTTCTTCATCATTTAAAGCAACAAAAGTTCCAACGACTTGATGAAGCTCATGACGGATAATTTCAACAACATGCCCCTCGGCAGCCGTTCCTTTTAGGGAGTTGGCATTCTTATCAATCTCAATAAAAACCTCATCTCCATCAAGTGCAAAACCTGTTTGCCCGCGTCCAATAAAGACGTCTGGTTCGTCAGCATCAATACTTACAAAACCAAATCCAGCCGCATTTGCTCGGAAAATCCCGCTGATAACTACTTTTGCTTCCTCTTGTTCTGCTAATTCTACTTTCCCTTTAGCAGTAAAATGAAGCAAGTGTTCAGCTTCTAGTGAAGCCAAAGTTTTAACAAAAACTTTGTAATCTTTGGCCTTATTCATATGTAAAGCAACTGACAATTCTTCCACTGACAGAGCTTTTTTTGAACTATTCTCAAGATAGTCCATAATTACTTCTCTAATACTCATTTTTATTCTCTCAAGTAAGCTTCCTTGACCACAAAAATCGGACAAGAAGCCCCTTTCTTATTATAATATTTTTAAATATTGGCTCGATTTTTAGCTAATATTCTAATGATTATCAGTGGTATTAATCATTTTATCAGACCCAGTTGGCTGATAGAATCAATTCTACCACTGACAATTGCGACATTGAAACATTTAACACAATTTTAAAAAATAAAATACGGACTGTTTTCAGCCCGCAATTTTAACGTGTTGATAAAACAACAAGAGCAAATCCAATGACTAGCCATAAACCAATCATGATTGCTGTAAAACGCTGCATCACAGCTTCAAAACCGCGCGCTTTACGACGTTCGAACAATTCACCCGTTCCACCAGAAAAAGCATCTGCCGCTCCATCTTGTTTTGAAGGTTGCATGAAAATCGCTATAATAATAAATGCTGAAACAACAAGCATTGCAACAAGCAAAATGTCATAAATTACTTTTTCCATAGTCTTATAAATTATTTAGGCGATGAGCCTAATCTCCTTTTTCAAAATTGCGTTACTTACAGTTTACCATATTTTCTATTAAATGTCATTCCGAATCCTTTTACAAAAAATTACTGACTTCTTTGTCAGTAATTTTTATTTTATCCAAGTTCAACAACAAACTTATAAGCTTCTTGAGCTGCTTGAGCACCATCACCAACTGCTGTTGTGATTTGACGGAAATCCTTTTGACGAACATCTCCTACGGCAAAGATACCAGGGATACTTGTCCTCATGTGGTCGTCAGTAATAATCCAACCTGCTCCGTCAGTAATTCCAAGATCGCTCACAAATTCAGCTACTGGATCAAGTCCTACATAAATGAATATTCCACCAAAAGCTTTTTCAGTTACTTCACCTGTTTTAACATTTTTATAAACAACAGATTGAATTTTTTTATCATCTCCTTTGATTTCCATCGGAACAGAATCCCAAATAAAGTTGATTTTTTCTTCTTTAAAAGCTCTTTGTTGAATAATTTCTTGTGCACGTAATTTATCACGACGATGCATAATTGTCACTGATTGACCAAAACGAGTCAAATAGAGTGCTTCTTCAACAGCCGAATCCCCACCACCAATGACTAAGATTTCTTGGTTTCTAAAGAATGCACCATCACAAACGGCACAATAAGAAACTCCACGAGCTCCATATTCTTCTTCTCCAGGAATTTCTAGCTTACGGTGATTAGCTCCAGTCGCGATAATGATTGATTTTGTGATGAACTCATCATCTTCGGTGATAATTTTTTTATAATCACCATGATCTTCAATGCCAGTCACAAAACCATAAGCATTTTCAACTCCCAACCCTTCCAAAGGTTCAGCCATTTTCATTGAAAGTTCAGGTCCCATGATTGTTTCATAACCAGGATAGTTTTCAATCTCTGCTGTATTATTCATTTGACCACCAGGAACACCACGCTCTAAAAGCAAAGTTTTCATTTCAGAACGAGCAGTATACATCGCTGCAGTCATTCCCGCAGGGCCTGAACCAATGATGACAACATCATATTTCTTTTCTGTCATTTTTTAATCCCTTTTCTAAGAGCCTAAGAACTTCCCTTAAATTTATAAACTCAAGCTAGCTTTTAAGCAAACTTGAGCTCTTCATTTATTAGATCTAAAAACTCTTTTTTCTAATATCTAAAATCTTATAGCCTTATTTTACATTGTCAAACGATTTTTTTCCATTAATTAGATTTATTTAAAAAAATAAATTAAATTCATAGGCCCCGAATTTTTAAAATTACAAGAACGCCTAAAACGGCAAAACTCAAAATTGGTGTTGTTAATATCCCAACCAAAATCAAATCAAAAATTCTATTTCTTCTTTCAGCCCATGGTTTTTTTGTATTTCTCACTAGGTAAGTAAAAGCATAAAACCCACCCACCAATAAAACAAAGATGGCTGAAATTAGTAAACCTTTTAGATAAAACTGTAAAATCATCATTTTAGTTATTGACCTCTAAATTCTTGACATGCCGTGATAAAAACTCTCGTGTACGAGGATTCTTCGGTGAGTAAAATACTTCTTTAGGACTTCCTGCTTCTATAATTTTTCCTTGCTCAAGGAAAAGTACTTTTGTCGCCACATTATAAACAAAGTCCATTTCATGGCTGACAAGAACCATTGTTTGTTTATTTTTGGCGGCATTAAGAATTACTTCTTGAACCTCGCCAACTAATTCAGGATCAAGTGCCGATGTTGGTTCATCCAAAAGCAAGAGCTTTGGTTCCATCGCTAAAGCTCGAGCAATTCCAACCCTTTGTTTTTGACCCCCGGATAAGAATTTAGGATAGTAATCTTTACGGTCTGTCAAACCTACCTTAGCCAATTCGGCGTCAGCAATTACTGTCGCCTCTGCTTTAGATAATTTTTTGACCTGAATCAAACCTTCCATCACATTTTCAAGAGCCGTCCGTCTCTCAAAAAGATTGAATTGTTGAAAGACCATTCCGGTTTTACGGCGCAATTCAAGCACTTCTTGTTTAGTGATTGTAGAGTAATCAATCTTTAAATCATCAATTTCAATCTGACCACTATCAGGTCTTTCTAAATCATTTAATCCTCTTAAAAAAGTTGATTTACCTGCACCAGAAGCACCGATGAGTGCAACGACATCTCCTTCTTCAATGTCCAAACTTATATTTTCAAGAACTTGATTGCCAGAAAATGTTTTACTTATATTTGTAATTTTAATCATCAGAGCCCTCCTTATGCTTGGTCAAACGGATTTTTACTCAAAGAAATTTGAGCACGATTTTTACGTTTATCATTTGGCATTCTGACGTCCAACTTGCGCTCTAATGCTCTAATCAAAATTTCAAAAATGATACAGATTGGCCAATAAACCAAGGCTAAGGCCAAATAAGTTTCAAACAGTCGGAAAGTTGAGCCACCAATAATTTGAGCCCGAGCCGTCATTTCTACCACACCCGCAACGAAAGCGAGTGAAGTAGATTTCAAAAGACCAATCAGAGCATTTCCTAACGGAGCTGTCGCAACTGTTGCCGCTTCTGACAAAGTGACACGCATAAAGACTTGGAAATTCGTCATTCCAAGTGATTTAGCCGCTTCAATTTGTCCTTTATCTACCGATTGGATCGCTGCTCGAATAGTTTCTGAATTATAAGCCCCTTCATTAAGGGCAAAGGCCACAATTACAAAAAGCATTGCCGGAATCGTGTTCACATTATAATTCGTTCCATAGTTCATATTGATTGCTTTTAAAATCAGTGGAATCCCTGTATAAGAAAGATATAATTGCACCAAAATTGGCGTTCCACGAATAAAGCTGACAAATAAAGCACGAAGTTGATTTAAAATAGGAATTTTATTGATACGAACTAAGGCAAGAATAAGTCCCAAAAGCAAACCAAAAATCATGGCAATGATTGTCATTTCAAGTGAAGATGGAATCATTTTAATAATTGGTACAAAGGCGTCCACAAAGGCTGACCAACTGAAAATCTTTGTGAAAAACATTGTCCAAAAGTCATGAAAGTTGTACTGACCTTTAATTAAGAGAAATGGAAGAGCTGGCAAAATGATAAGTGCCAAAAGTAAGGCAATTCCAAGAATTATTTTTTTGTTTTTTTTCATATTATTTTAATTTTCTAATAGGCAAAACTCTGTCAGTAAAAAAGTGACAGAGTTTATTAGGAATTTTTGAGCTTATCAGTTTAGCATCATGCTTTTTACTAATTGGCTCGATTTTTTACCTTACCATCACTTCTACTATTATACAAAATTTTGGCCTTTTTTTCTCCTATTTTTTACGAATAGAGCTGTCAGTAAATTGATGAATTATAAAATATTTATTTTACTGACAAAATGAGCTAATTAAAATAGGATTTTTCGTCAGAACTGTCTATTTAAACATCTCAGCTTTTGGGACGAAATCTCCACCAAGATATTTCTTAGAAATCTTAGCCAAGCTACCATCAGCTTGCATTTTAGCTAATACTCCATTCACATCTTTTTGAAGCTTTTGCCCTTCTTTATCTTTACCAAAAAGGAAATATTCATAACCGTCATGTTCAGCATCGCCAGTATCCATACTGATATCTTCAATTTTTAGATTATCAAATCCTTGTTCTTTAACAGCTGACTGTAAAGAAATTTTATCATAAAGCATGAAATCAATCTTACCTGATTCTACTTGTGTGAAACGAGTATTAATAGAAGTGGAATCTGCTGAGTAACTAATTTTAATTTGCTTATCTGGATTGGCTTTGTTCCAATCTTGAATTGATTTTGTATAATTTGAAGCTGGATTACCAATTGTTGATTTTCCAGCCAAATCTGCCAAGGTTTTATAAGTTCCAGATTTCACAAGAACAGCGTTATTAGATTTGGAAAGTGGTGATGAGAAATAGTATTTTTCAGCTCTGCTTTTTTCCCAACCAAAATCATTAGCACCCATTTGATATCGACCAGAATCAATCCCTGGCGCAATTCCAGAAAAGTCTGTGGCTTGAAATTTCACAGTGTATTGCGGCAATTTTTTGAAGACAGCACGAGCGACTTCAATATCATAACCAGTTAAATTTCCTTGACTATCTGAATAAGTAAATGGTTTTGTTGCACCATCTGTCGCAATTACAATTGATGTTGTTTTATTATCTGACGTCTTTTTTGAACCTGAGGAGCATGCAACCAAAGTTCCAGCAGCGATAAGTGAAAGAGCAGCAAATGTGACCTTTAGTGATGTTCTCATAAAAGTTCCCCTTTAAAAATTTGATAGACCTATCTTAACATGAACTTAACCAATTTGCCATAAAAAAAACTTATAGCCACTTTTAGCTATAAGAATAACAAATAAAAAAGTAACGATATATCATTACTTTCTTCTATTATATTTAGTATTCTAAGGCGAAATCAGCTGGCATATCGGTAACTGAACTGATCTTAACTGATTCTCCTGGTTGTGGGGCATGTATAACCTGACCATTTCCAAGATAAATTCCTACATGGTCCCCGCCGTAAAAGATAATCAAATCTCCAACTTTGGCTTGGTCGAGTGCTACTTGTTTGCCACTTGCGATTTGGTCCCAAGTGGTACGACCAATTTCTTTACCTAAAACTTCTCTATAGACATAGCTTGTGAATCCTGAGCAATCAAAGCCGGCTGGTGTAGTTCCACCCCAAACATAGGGAACACCCATATATTTTTTAGCTGTACTTACAAGCTTATCAGCTCGTGATTGAACTTCTTTGGCAACACTTTGTGTTTTTTCTACTTTGGATACGGCACTGACTGTTTCATTCATTGTTTTTGTTAAAACATCAAGTGAACTAGTCGCTGCTGACAGATCTGTTAGTGAACTCTGCGCGTCATTGTCTTCAAATACTGAATCTGCTTTTGCAGGATTAGCAATCATGGCAGCACTAAAACTTACCATAAGTGCTGCGGAAATAATTATTTTTTTCAACATTGTTAGCAAGTATAACACAAAAAAACCGCCTGACAAGCGGTTTTACAAGCTTTTAATTTTTTGTAAATTTGTTACCAAAAAAATTTACACTTAATTTTACAGTAACAAATCCCTTGAAATCCATTTCTAAAATAATCCTGAGATTTTACCATCATCAGTCACGTCCATTTTTAAAGCAGCAGGATTTTTGGGCAGACCTGGCATTGTCATCACATCTCCTAAAAGAGCAACAATAAATCCAGCACCGATTTTCGGAATCAGCTCACGCACTGTAACCTCAAAGCCTTCGGGAGCTGCTAAAAGATTCGCTTGGTCTGAAAATGAATACTGCGTTTTAGCCATACAAACTGGTAAGTTATTCCAACCATTTTCTTCAATTTCTCTCATCTGACGCTTAGCTTTCGGAGATAAATTAACTT
Source organism: Lactococcus cremoris subsp. cremoris NBRC 100676 (assembly GCF_001591705.1). Taxonomy (GTDB): domain Bacteria; phylum Bacillota; class Bacilli; order Lactobacillales; family Streptococcaceae; genus Lactococcus; species Lactococcus cremoris. The sequence goes on from NZ_BCVK01000022.1 coordinate 27,982, forward strand.
TGGAACCGCCATAAATTTCTGTCACAACTTTGTCAAGTTTTACTGACAAGGGTTGATTTAGCTCATAAAGATAACGAAAATCAGGTTTTGCTTGTAACATTGCTGACAGTTTTTCAGCTAAATCTAAACCACCTTCGCCACCTTTAGCAAAAACTTGAGTTAGTGAAACTGAAACTCCCAAAGCTTCTGTCAGTTCTTTTAAAGTTGAAATTTCTGACTCTGTATCCGATGCAAATTGATTAATCGCTACAATCACTGGCAGGCCATAACTTTGCATGTTTTTGATATGCCGTTCCAAATTAGCAAAACCTTTTTTAACAGCCTCGACATTTTCACTTGTCAATTCTTTCTTATCAACGCCACCGTGCATCTTAAGCGCACGAAGCGTAGCCACAACTACCACAGCATCAGGTTGTTTCCCTAACTGACGTGTCTTGATATCCAAAAATTTTTCACCACCAAGGTCAGCTCCAAATCCTGCCTCTGTAATGACAATATCAGCCAATTTAAGTGCTGTTTTTGTTGCTAAAACAGAATTACATCCATGGGCAATATTAGCAAAAGGTCCACCGTGAATTAAAGCTGGTGTTCCTTCAATTGTTTGAACAAGGTTTGGTTTAAGGGCATCTTTTAAGAGCATTGCAATTGCCCCCTGAACCCCTAAATCTCCGACACTGACAGGTTTACGGTCATAATTTTGAGCGATGACAATTCTTGCTAAACGCTCTTTCAAATCACTGATAGAAGTCGCCAGACAAAGAACAGCCATAATTTCGCTAGCCACTGTAATATCAAAACCATCCTCACGAGGAACCCCATTAAGCGGTCCTCCCAGTCCAATCGTTACATGACGTAAAGCACGGTCGTTCAAATCAAGCACACGTTTCCAGATAATTCTTCGTGGGTCAATATTTAAAAGATTCCCTTGATGAAGCGAATTGTCCAGAAAAGCCGAAATTGCGTTATTAGCCGTTGTAATGGCATGAATATCTCCTGTAAAATGAAGATTAATGTCTTCCATTGGAAGAACTTGAGCAAATCCACCACCAGCTGCTCCACCTTTAATTCCCATGACCGGACCAAGAGAAGGCTCTCGTAGAGCAACCATTACATTTTTATCTTGTCTGGCAAAGGCATCAGCAAGCCCCACTGTCACCGTCGATTTACCCTCACCCGCTGGTGTAGGGTTAATAGATGTTACTAAAACCAATTTCCCATCGGTTTGTTCATCAAACTTTTCTAACACTTCTAAGGGAATTTTAGCCTTATATTTCCCGTAAAGTTCAATATCGTCAAAAGATAATCCTATTTTTTCGGCAATTTTAGTAATTGGTTGAATTTCAGCAGCTTGGGCAATTTCAATATCTGTTTTCATAATTCTCCTCTGAAAATATAAACTTAAATTTTCTTTAAATCATACTAATTTTAATATTATTCTAACAAATTTTTCTATAATTTACTCTCAAAAATATTTAATATAGTTCCTTTGGTCAAAAATTGTTCGGAAATAAAAAAAGACTAGCCTCAGCTAATCTTTAGATTTTCTCAATTTTAACTGCTGTTCCGTAAGCAGCGACAGAGTCAATATTTTGGAAAGTTGATGAGTCAAAGCGCATTGCAACAATCGCATTGGCTCCTTTTGCTTTCGCTTCTTCTTTCATTCGACCAATCGAAGTTTCACGAGTATCATGTTGAAGCTTTGTATAACCATTTATTTCACCACCCACAACAGTCTTCATTTGTTGACCTGCACTTGAAAATAAATTCCGAGAACGAGTCGTTAAGCCAAAAACTTCACCATAAACTTCTACAATTCGATAACCCGCAACCTCATTGGTGGTCACAATAAGCATATCATCCATCATGTTCCTCTTTTCGTAAAGCATAAATTTAAGATAATTATAGCACGACTTTAAAAATAATCAACGATTTTTATTTACTATTTCTATTTTTGGTAGAGCACTTCAAATTCTTCACAAAGAACATCCATATCCGGTTGATAGATGCCTAGCCCATTCCAAAAATCCTGATGAACTTCTCGCCAATATTCTAAACTTTGGTCTCCCTCGCCTTCCTTGTAAGCATGTTCCGCACTCACTTCAGAAAATTTTCGAACATATACTTTTGAAGTCCTAATTGCGGCTCTTGGTTGACCCTTCCCATCTAATAAAATATCAAACTTCCCATCAACACTTGGCAATGGTTCATCTTCTCCATAATCAGCAAGAGCACTTGCAGTTGCACTCTTTTTTCCCACTAAAACTAAGTTTAATAATTCATCTGCTAGTTCTGGCTCAGTTATTGGACCATTAACCTCATTACAAAATGCCCAAGCCCATCTAAAATTTTCTCTTGCCAATCCTGCTTCTTTGATAAAATCTTCGTAAGTCATCTTTTCTCCTTTTGAGGCTTTCTAAATTGCCTTCATTTATTCCATCATATCAAAAATTTACAGCTTTTGACTAAGAAATGTTCCATCCAAAAATGAAAATTTTCACTAATAAATTGCCAGATGGTCATAGCTATTAAATGTAGTCAAAAAATCCTTGCGAGATGCTTAAATTTTTAAGATTTCTATCTACCTTTTCAAAAGCCCGATGAAATTGATAGATTCCTTTTGTATTGACCCGCCTGACTAAAAAATGAATATAAAAAAATTCTTTAAGTGAAGTTTTTATTTTACAAAAATCCTTCTCACCTCTCCTACTTTTTTGATAAGTTTCTACTTACACTATATTTAATATTTCTTGTAACCGTATTTATAAATACTTTTTAAAAACATTTTTTCACTTTGATTGTTTATATGGGTAAATTACATTACTATTAAAGAATATTTCAAAGAATTAATAAACTACAAAAACTTGATTTTTCCCCCAAATGTTTTTGATTTATAAGCTTTAATTAGGTTAGGAATATTAAACTTTATGAGAAATGGAAAAACTCCAAAACCAAAAAAAACAATCTATAAAAGAATTTGGTTTTGGATTGTCGTAGTCATCCTTGTTGTTATCATTGGTAGCGCGCTTGGAGGCGGAGGAAAAGATAAGAATAAAGATTCTTCTTCAAAATCTACGGCGGCCTCTAAATCTTCTAGCAATTCTAAGGCTTCATCTAGCTCTTCTGAAAAACGAAAATCTGGTTGGACACAAGAAATTTATGATTCTATCGTTTCAGCAACTGCAAACTTTAACAATGATGGAACAATGGCTTAAAGTGGCGGTACACCTTATGCTGATATTGAAGGAAAAGTTGGTAAACCAACTACAACTTCTGAATCTAGCATTGGAGATCAAACTTTAGTTACAGTAAACTGGACTTCAGTTTCTTGGACAAAAGGTTCAACAGAGAGTGTTACCGTTCAATACGACAAAGCTTCTGGCCAAATTACAAGTAAATCTAAATTTAATGCATAAGAAACTTTACCTCATCTCTGAAAAGATGGAAGGAAAGTTTATCTAAAATAAAAAAAAGCTTTTGAATAAGCTTTTTTATTTTCAGAAATAACAGAAGATGGAAAACTCTTCTAATAAAATAGAACTTGAGTGATAAAAAATAGACCTTCTAAAGGTCTATTTTTTTTAAGAAACAGAAATTTACTTAGCTTGAGAATTAACTCAACTTGTCAGTAAAACAAAGCTCTAAATTAATTATTCAGCAATCAAAGTTTCCAAACCAACTTTCATCATATCTGTAAATGTCAATTGACGTTCTTCAGACGTTGTTGATTCTCCTGTCAAAATATGGTCAGAAATTGTCATAATTCCCAAAGTTTGCACTTTATATTTTGCCCCAAGATAATAAAGACCAGCTGCTTCCATTTCGACAGCCTTCACACCGAGTTTTCCAACTTTAACTGCATCTGGTCCACCATAGAACAAATCAGAGCTGAGAATATTTCCAACGTGAGTTGTAATTCCGAGGTCTTTTGCAATATGATAAGCCTTATCAAGCAAATCAAAATCAGCAATTTGCGGGAAATCAAAATCAGGAAAATCATGACGGACAATGGCTGAAGTTGTTGCTGCTGCCTGACCAATGACAAGGTCGCGAATATGAACATCTTCATTTACAGAACCAGCAGTCCCAACACGAATTAATCTTTTAACGCCATATTCCGTAATCAATTCATTAGCATAGATTGAGATTGAAGGAATTCCCATTCCTGTTCCCATGACAGAGACACGGTGGCCTTTGTAAGTTCCAGTAAAGCCAAGCATTCCGCGAACTTGGTTAAATTGCACAGCATCTTCAAGGAAGTTTTCTGCGATAAATTTTGCGCGAAGTGGATCTCCTGGTAAGAGAATTTTATCTGCGATTTCGCCTTTTTGAGCTTCGATATGTGGTGTTGGCATTTTTAATTTCCTTTTCTTTTAATATAATTATCAAATTTACTGACAGAATTTTCGTCAGTAAGTTAAGAACTTAATTTTTCCAGCGTTTCAAACCTTTGAGTTGCATTGGATAAAGTTTTTTGAAAAGCCATTTTTGCATTTTAGGCATTGGATTATTATCCAAACCTTTTCGTCCAATTTCAACCATTTCATCAAAAGTAAGATCTGGTTTAACAAAACGACCTTGCATATAGCAATAGATACAATATTCTGTTGAAAATTCGCCGTTTGCTTCTGTTCCTTTGTAAGAATCATCAGCGATTGGCATTCCGCAAGATTGGCAAAATGCTTTTTTAGCCATAAATAGATTTTTCTTTCTGCTTCTGTCAGTAAAATTGACTGACAGAATCACTTTATTTTAAACTAACGCATCCAAGAATGATTCACCCGTTTGAGCTTTTTTAACAGAGAAGTTTTCAGCAATAGTTGCTGAAATGTCAGCAAAATGTCCCACAGGTAAAACTTTAGGTTCTTTAAATGATTTAGAGAAAATTACGAGTGGAATATATTCACGAGTATGGTCAGTTCCTACGTATGAAGGGTCATTCCCGTGGTCAGCAGTAATCATCAACAAATCATCTTCATTCATTGCATCAATGATTTCTGGCAAGCGACCATCAAAGTCTTCAATTGCTTTTCCGTAACCTTCAACATCGCGACGATGTCCATATTTAGCATCGAAATCAACTAAGTTTGTAAAAGAAAATCCTTCAGTAAATTCAGTTTTCGTCATTGCTTTAAGTAGACGGTCAACCCCATCCATATCATTATGGTTATGACCCATATCATATTTAACACCTACTGTGTTGAAAATATCTGAAATTTTTCCGACTGAGTAAGTATCAATCCCTGCCTTGTAAAGTTTTTCTAATACAGTTTCAGCAAATGGTGAGAGCGCATAGTCACGACGTCCATCAGTCCGTTCAAAGTTTCCGGCTTCTCCAACATAAGGACGAGCAATAATTCGGCCAATCATGATTCCAGAACCTTCTAGGGTAATTGAACGAACATATTCACAAATTTTATAAAGTTCTTCACGAGAAATAACATCTTCATGTGCAGCAATTTGTAAAACAGGGTCAGCTGAAGTATAAATAATCAACTCTCCAGTTTCCAATTGACGAGGGCCGAAATCTTCAATGACCGCTGTCCCAGAATAAGGTTTATTCGCTTCACGAATGATTTTACGACCAGAAAATTCCTCAATTTTTTCAAGTAAATCTTCTGGATATCCTTCTGGATAAGTTGGGAATGGCGTTTGAATATTCAAGCCCATAATTTCCCAGTGCCCAGTCATTGTATCTTTACCTTTTGAAATTTCTTCAAGTTTTGTGACATAAGCTGCTGGTTTTTGTGCAGCAGGAATCGTTTTGAGTGGACTTTCACGCGGGATATTTCCCCAACCTAATTTTTGAAGATTAGGCACATCAAGTCCACGAATTTCTGAAATATGACCAATCGTGTCTGATTTCACATCATTAATTGCTTCATGCGTTTCAACGTCATGATTAAAGAATTTGTCAGCATCTGGTGCAGCACCAATTCCGACAGAGTCCATTACAACAAGATGAATACGACCAAATTTTTTAGGCATTATATCTCTCCATTTCTGATGCTATATCAATAGCAAAACTAACTAATTCTATTATACATAAACTATCCAAAAAAGGGCAGTCAAAGCTGTTAAGAAAAAGACATTCTTTTTGCCAAAAATTGCTTTTTTTAATAAATAGATGTCATAAAAAAATCATTGGATGCTTGACCAATGATTTTTATCTTTTTATTTTAAACTTTCTTGAAATTGTTCTTTAGCCAAATCGAGATTTGCTTGTGAAATCGCAGTGACTTCTGACTGACCTGCTACTTTGCTACTGTGGATATTAATTTTTTTAATACTTATTGCTCCATGGTAATTTAAAGCTAAAGCCTTAACATTTCCAAAATTAAAAGTAGTTTTAAAAACCTTAGGAAAGACTGTCAAAATTTGACCATAATGTCTGATTAAAAGCAGCGGACTTTTGAGTTTGCTGATAACTGCCATTACAACTTCTTGCTGACGTGCAAAATCTTTTTTTGTATCTCCGGTATTTAAACGAGTGAAATAAGCTGCTACTTCCTTGGTATTGTTTAAGGCAACGGTTCCTTGAGGAAACTTGAAACCTTGGGCAGTAAATTCATTAGCATTCTGAATAGATACACCACCAATGGCCTGAACTAATTCTCCCATTTGGTCTAAATCAATTCTTACAAATTTATTGGTCTTAACCTGAAGAAGCTTCTCCATCTCTTTAATAACCGCTGCTTCTCCCCCAGAATTATAGAGAGTCAGTAAACTTTGATTGTCTGGCAGCAGAGCACTTGTCGAAAGATTGATAACCGTCGTTTGTTGCAAACGCGGATTCGTCGCTGCCATATCTGCCGAAACTAAGACGTCTTTCCCATCAATTTTACTTATTCCAAGAATGGCCGTCGTAAACGCCTCCTTCTTTTTTAAGGAAACAGAAGTCATTTGCGTTGGCGGATTCACATAAGCCTTCGTTACAGCTGTTTTCACATCAAAATAAACTTTTCCACCAACAGCGCCTATAAGAAGGACCAAAAACAAAAGCACAGCCAAAATTATTTTTAAAGTAGGTCTTTTCTTTTTTTTAGCTCCACGTTTTAAGTGACTGTCATTTTCTGCAATTCTGGATTTACTCATTTTATTCTCCTTAACCTGCCATTATTGATTCAATCAAATCTAAGACTCGATCCGTTGATTTTCCATCTCTAAATTTATACATTTTGTCAGTAAATCGTTGCCGTTTCAAATTATCATTCTCTGTTTCACCATTAACAGCCGTGATTGCTTTAATTAACTCATCTTCATTTTTAGTAACTTGACCTGGAAATTCATTTTCATAATCAATCGTAAATCCCGGCTTATGCGAATAGGTCATTAAATCAGGACTATAAGCAATAATTGGTTTATTAAATACCATCCAATCAATTGCAATCGCCGAATAATCTGTCACTAAAATATCTGTCACACAAAAAAGTGAAGAAATCAATTCATCTTGAATATACAAAACATGTTCATTTTTTTCATAATTTGAATGCTGAATAAGCGGGTGGCTTTTGTAAATAATAAGATAATCATTTCCAACTGCCTGATGAACCTTCTCTAAATCAATTAGTGCTTCTTTAAAATGCGTACTAATTCGTCCTCTAAATGTTGGCGCATAAGTAATAATTTTCTTTCCCTTTAAAAGAGGATATTTTTCTAGTAATCTCTGAGAAGTCTGGTCAACAAATTTTTGGTCAAAAATCTTATCATTATTTGGAATTCCAGTCACAAAGACTTGAGACTCTGTCACATTAAATGCACGCGCAAAAATTGGTTTTAAAAAATCAGAGTTAGCGATTGTATAATCATAATGATTAACGATATAATCTCGTTCCACATCATTTCCAAATTTTTTCAATGCGCCTGTCGCATGCCATAACTGCAAGACTTTAACATTCTTACGATGTGGAAACTTGGAAACAACAAAATTATTATAATCAATAATGACTAAACGTGAACTCTCAATTAAAAACAACTGACGAATACAAGCATAGCCATATTTTATGTTTCCCCAAAGAGAAGATTCAAATTTGAACAAAACCGTCCGCAGTTCATATTTATCTTTTTGCTTCAAACGGTCATAAATTAACTTAAAATCTTTTGACAAATTACCATGCTCCAAAGAAATAAAAGTAATCCGATTCTTCTTCACCCTCATAATGAAGGCAAAAGGATAAAAAATTCCAAGAATTATTGTCAAAATAATTGATTTAGTTTTCATTAAAAATCCTCTTAACAACTTTAGAACAAGCTTTCCCATCATTCCATAAGTTAAATTTTTGATTAAAATCCTTCAATCGTTCAAAATCAAAATTTCCGTCATTAATTTTCATTAATAATTCTTCTTCTTTTTTGATGATGTCATTAGGTAAATCCTCAGGGACATTCAAATAAAAGCCCCTTAAGTCCTGCTCATATTGTTCAAAATCATACATATAAAAACCCGAATT
>NZ_BCVK01000023.1 GCF_001591705.1 Lactococcus cremoris subsp. cremoris NBRC 100676
GGAATTAATTTAACGAAGGCAGAGAAATATTTTTTTCTTCAACAACCATTAATTGCCCATCTTCTAATTTTACGATACAACTATATTGATAATTTGATTCATCACCAAATATAACAGTAGCTTTCTGTCCATCAGATAATATGATGATGTCACCTTTTCTCATGATATAAATTCTTTCTCTTTTGTAAAATCGGGTTTTAATCAGCTTGACTTTGGGGTATACCTGCTAATATACTTGTTAAGCACTGACAGATATTGGCATAAAATTTATTTAGTGAATTATATTATAACATCCTGAAATAAAGATAGTAAACTCCTATCATCATAATTAGCAAGAAAGTCAGTATAACTATAGTAATTATTTCCGCTGATGCACTCCTTGTTAATAATTTTTCTTGTGAAGATATTGATTTTCTTGACATAAAAGTTGGTAGAATCAAAAAAATTAATGGAAATATAAATATAGTTGCTTTGTTTCCCCAGTTACTAGGCTCAAACCTTAGTCCAAATTGGACAGGTATGATATTCGGTAAGTTCAAGTAAAGATATATTGAAAATGCAGTAAAGGGTATGGACAACAGTAAGAAGAATATCATTATTTTTGAATAAATTCTATCGATTAAAATTAAAAATTTCATAGCTCATTTCCTTATTAGTTTATATCTAAAGCCTGAATTATTCATGTATAGGAACTGCATCCATAGATTTTACCGAGCGGGCAATGGGAACAACTCCCTTTCTTTCTTGTTCACTTTTAAAGCCTAACGTAATTTCAGAATTATCATCAGGGAGTTTTTTTGCAGCCTTTGAGACTAACTTTTGAAGTAAAATAATTTTATTTTTAGATTGCTTGTCCCCCAACCCTAATCAATATAAGTATTTTTCAATTCTTTTGAATCATCATATTTTTCAGGAGCTATATTAATCATAACTCCCTTAGAAATATCAGCATTAGTGATATTGTGTTCAATTTTAAACACCCATTTATATTCGCTTTTATCTGCAAGTTCTGACTTTAAATCTGAAATGACTGAATCATATTTGCTGTTATCATTCTGCGATATTTTCGAACTAGAACTTTCGGGCTTAAGTGCTTGATTAGTTGAGCATGCCGAAAGTAATAGGATAGAAAAAACAGCAAAACTAGACAATATAATTTTTTTCATAAAATACTCCCTCCCAGTTTTTAGTGACTGGGAACACCTAATTTTTCATTTTCACGCGCCCAAGCGCTTTTTATTTTGTATTCCTAAATTCTAGGACTGGGTAACGAATTCTTAAAACTTCAAAATAAATTTTACAAAAAAATAACCCAACACCCCGCCCAATATACCACCAATAAACATATAAATGATAATAAATTTATTTATCACTCCGGTTGTTAATTTAATTTTTTCTAACACTTTCAAATAAACTCATTTCTTAAATTTGATTTTTACTGAGATTAATAATTTTTATCCTGTTATGACAAACATTAACCGTTTTCCAAAAGAGGGTTCGGTGATGAAAATCATAGTAGGTCCAAAAGCTGTAATTCGTTTTGTGATTTCCAAACAAGTAGTCTGTAAGTTTATTTATATTTTTCTAAAAGTGAGCCTAGTTCTTTTTTCTGCGCACCATACCCTATCATTGTTTTATTGACTCTAAAATCAGGAACTTCGTTATCTTTAGTAGTCACAACCATTTTATAAGCAAGTAAACCTTTCTTAAAAGTGACCGATTGTATCTCTTCTTGAGGAATAATGATTATATCTCCTTCTATTTTCCCCATTGGAGTGATTGGTAATGTTAAAATTCCCGATTTATTGAATACAACTACCACATAGGCCCCCTGTGCTGAACTTATATTTGCCCAAATAATTTTTTCTGTTCCATCAAAGACTGCTTTTTCTTTTAGAAATGAAACAATTTCCTCCCGTTTTAAAATTAATCCCATTTTATTCTCCTTTTTTCAAAATACTTAAAAATATATAAGATGTGAACCTAAGTCAGGTATCCAACTGCTCACAATTAACCGCCTAGCCTTTCAAAGCTTCTATAACCTCTTTTTGGGGTTCTCAATCATTATTTATAGAAGAGTCTTCAATTCTTCTTAGTTCATTTATCACTCTCATTTTTGTTATCTTTCAAGTCTTTAAACGTTTGTTAGGCTTCTTTACAGCCGTCAGCAAAATTTACTATTTCTGATAAAGTGATAAGTTCAGATTACCTATTATTTTTCTCGCTTCTCACCTCGGCACCATAAGCAAGAGTACCTCTATCTGTTTTTCTCATACTTTGATTATATCCTAATATTTTACTACTTCCAAGAAAAACTTGCATAAATAATCAAGTTAATATTGGAATGATGAGTCTAAGGAAATTCAAATTAATAGCTGATACACTAAGCTACCTTACGAAATTTTTAGATATTATCACACAATTAGACATCCTTTTTAAAAAGCCGTATAATACAAGTATGTATACAATAGATTTCATAAAATTTTAAGGCTCTTGAAGTAATTTGTGAAAAATAATTAAATGTAATCTTAAAATTAGAAGCTTACATCAAAAAATTGTATGATATTAATATTATAAATGAATAGAGGTAGAAAAAATAAAACACAAAAAAATAATCATTATTACGATGATACTAGTGCTTGTTTTATCACTGATACTATCTTATGGCTCTATAAAATACAAATCTGAACAAAAAACGGCTCAAAACCAAGTTCCTTTCATACTAATTCCTGGAACTGGAGCAAACGGGGATCGATTTGATAGCTTCATGAATAAATTGATGAAGAAAGTCGGAAAAAGAGATGTCCTGAAAATTAATGTTAAGACCGATGGTACTACACAATATACATCTTCGTTGACTAAAAAATCTAATAATCCTTTTATTGTAATTAGTTTCTCAGATAGTTCCGAAAAAGGAGTAGACAAACAAGCAGAATGGACTGAAATAGCAATGAAAAAGGCCCATCAACTCTATTCCTTCAAAGCTTATAATGCATTAGGACATTCTAATGGAGGATTAGTTTGGACGATTTTCTTGGAAAAAGAAGCGCAAAAGCCAACCTCACAAATGAAAAACCTTATTACACTAGGAACACCATATAATTACCTCGATCCAAAAGCAAATCCTTATCCAGATAGAGCATCATTAACTGAAACAGATATGTTAAAATGGATGGTAAATAAAAGAGAAAAAATCCCACATAACTTGAAAATGATTTCAATTGCCGGAAATTATAAAGATAACAGTGATGGCGTTGTTCCTCTGACTAGTTCACTTTCAAGTAGTAAAATATATAAAAAAGAAATCGACAGCTATAGTGAAAAAATAGTTAGTGGAAGTAATGCACAGCATGACCAACTAACAGAAAATCAAGAAATTATTGATTATATTGTTCATAAATTCTATTAACTTTCATGCTTGTTTTTTCAATTTTTGTATAGAAGGGGACAAAACTGAGAAAATTGATTTCATCCTATTTAAAAGTAAAAAAAAACGGTTAAAGTCTCTTTTCCCGTTTTTTTATAGCGATTTTTTCAGAAATACAGTTATAAAAATAACTGCGATATCTTTTCTGAAATCAAAATCTCTCACCCATAGGAAGAGCAAAATTATTTTATTACAAGAACCAAAAAAAGCCGCATATCAGTGATATACAGCCTCTTATCTGACGAAAATTACTATTTTTTATTATATAAATTTACTGAGATTTGGTGGACATCATTTTTTCAAAGAACCTATTAAAAAATTTTTACAGGTTTTTGAGGTTTTACGAGTACACAAAAAAACACTGATTGAATGCCGTGTGCTCCTCCGTGTATTGAACCCGCTAAAACGCTAGGTGGGTGTTCTCGCTTCGCATCAGCTTCCCCTACTTTCGTTCGAGGTATTACGCTACCGAATGTCTCATGAACCCCTATGCAATACAAATATAGTCGGTCAAAAAAATGAAAGAGCTCGCACATTCCAGTGCTTTTTCTATGGTTCTATAATAACACTTTTTATCTTTTTTTTCAAGAGAAAGCGGTTAAATTTCAAGTCAGAAAATCCATCGATAAAATATTCTCTGTCTACTTGCTGTCATTTTTATATTTCTTAATCACTAGTTCGATTTCCAAAATTATTTTTTTATTTGATAGGCCAGTGACTTCTTCAATAAGCCTTTGAAGATCCATTGTGCTAAGCTTTTCTTGAAGTTGAACTGACTGACTATCATTTTCATCCTGGTAAGCAAAAATTTTTCCAACAATATCTAAATGATTTTGATAAGAGAGACCACGTTCATTTAATTCACGAATAGGGCGAATAAAGCGTTCGTCATAACCTAACTTTCGAATAGGTGTTCGTGCAACCCGCGTCACCTCATCAATAATTTTTGGATTAGCAAAGCGAGAGATAATCATTTGATGATAGCTCATCAAATCTTCTTCCGTAAAATATTGGGGCCATTTGGCTAAAAGTAAAGCGCGTGTTTCTTTCTGTACACCCTTTAAAGCACTTAAAATCTCTTTGTGCTGTAAACCTTCCAAAATTGTTTTATAACCTTTATATGCGCTAGAATAAGCGACTGTAGCGTGTCCTGAGTTTACAGAGAAAAGTTTACGCTCTATGAAAGGTTCAAGATTATTGGCATAATGAACGCCTTCAAGTTTAAAACTTTTATTTTTTATCTGACTCTCGTCAATCACCCACTCACAAAAGGGCTCTACTTCAACATAAAGAAGATCTTCATGCTTTTGACCAGGTACAATGCGGTCAACGGCAGCATTGGGAAACCCTATGTAGTTTGCAAGGTAAACTTTATCAGAGTCTGATAAATATTCAGCCACCTTCTTTTCTAAAAACTCTGAGCCCCCAATCATATTTTCACAAGCAATAATATCTATTTGGACTTGCTTATTCTCTTCTTTACGTTTTTGAATACCTTTGGCAACGAGCTCAGCAATATAAGGCAAAATATTTGGTCCAATTGCTGTCGTTACTATATCAGCTTGAGCAATTGCCTCAATTACATCCTCAGGATTTTCACCATTGTTAATCCCAAATAGTCCTGAAACAAAAATTTTTTCAGGACTACTACTTGCGATACCAATTTCATAAGAATGACGAGTATTAAGTTCATCAATTATCGCCTTATTCGTGTCAACGAAGTAAATCTCAAAGCCATTTTTACTTAGAATTTCCCCAATAAAACCACGACCAATATTTCCTGCACCAAAATGTACTGCTTTTTTCATCTTACTTACTGCTCCTTTATTTAGATAGTAAAAAGTTCAAATAGAATCTTCTAAAATCCCTTTAAATAAGCAATTGTAAGCTTTTACATTGTGGTGGTAAATATAAAAAATGGCACCAAAAGTTGTGCCATTTTTTTGATTTTATTGATTAATTTTCAAAGTATTTTGCAATCTCCTCAACTGATTGAGCATCAGCCATCTTTACAACATTGTCAACGTCAGCACAAAAAATTGAAATTTTTTGAATGAGGTCAAGATGCTCATCTTCTATTCCTGCGATTCCAAAAAGCATCGTTGCTAGTTTCGGATTTTCTTCTGTTCCAAAATTTACTCCTCGAGGAACTTGGACAATTATGACTCCTGTTTTTAAAACTTCTTTTTTTGCTGAATCCGTCCCATGAGGAATCGCAATAAAATTACCCATATAAACCGATAATTCTTTATCTCTATCAAGCATCGCTGAAACATAATTTGAGTTGACGTATCCTCCATCAACCAACAATTTTCCACAATAATTAATTGCTTCTTCCTTATTTGAAAAATTTTGATTGATTTTAATAAGATCTTTTTGGATTTCCATTTTTCTTCACCTTTCTTAGTTTACTAGGTTTACACACGTCGTAAACCTAATCACCATACTGTTTAACAGCTTCTATGATTATTTCCCTTAGCAACTCACTAACAATTTCATAGTTACCGGAATCATATATTCTTGTATAAAGCTTATTTTCAATAATCGAACTTGAAAGTTTTCCGAGTAAATATGAAACATATTCTGGTACTTCTGGAGGTGCCAAAAGTAGTAAAACACGATTAATTTTTATCATTTGATGGTCCATTGCCATCCCCTCAATTTCCTGACTTAGCTCATAAATCTTGCATAGTGGACTTGAAATCGATGAATGAACTGCATGAAAAAGAGCAATATTGGTTTCAGGAATTGCCAGATGTGTCTCCCGAAATCTTTCTTCTATTAGTTCTGCTAATTCTCCATCATCTTCGTTTACAGTTTTAGCGATTTGTTTTACAGTATCGCTCAAATTTGGCTGGTTTGAAAGTGTCTTAATTTCAAAAGTGCTTAAAATTTCATTACCAGTCGTAAATAAGTCATTAAGATTTAAAAAGTTTCTTTGCTCTTTTGAATCAATAGTTAGCGTTCGCGATTTTTGTTGAATATGTCTTAATTGATGACGAGTATCATCCAGATTTTTTTGATCTAACATTGGATTGATATAAAGATAATCAAACTCCTTCTCAGTAGTAAAAATAACATCATATTGGGATTTGACAACTTTCACAGAATTTTGAATGAGGTCTATTTTTTTTAAGAATGGAAAATTTTTCCTTAAATTACTCATGACAAATTCACATGAAATCCGTCCAAGATTACTTACGAGTGCTGAACGCAATGGTAAAACAAGGTCACTTCTTTCCAAGGTTGAAACAAAATGAAGGGTTACAAAAGTGATTTCCATTTCTGAAAAATTTTTATCAAAAATCAACTTCAATGATTCATTGACGGCTTTATAAATTTCTGGATTATCTTTCTTAATTTTTTTGATAAAATCATTTTCTTTTTTAGGAAAAAGAATGGGTAACATCTCTGATTCTTTGAGATGAGCGTAAAGCAAACCATATAATCGGTCGTCTTTTCCAAATTCAATCTCAAGTTTTGTGGAAACTCGATCAATAATCTGACGAATTTTATAGGAGAAATCTGTATCAAATTTTTCCATAAATAATAATTCTCGGCCAAATCCAAAATATAAAATTTCATAGACCGAAGCAAGATAAGTAATTTCAGATACAACAAATTTTGTTACTGACAGAGCTGTCAGTAATTTATTAACAAAGTTCAGCGCTCCTTTGCTTGGACTACTAAGACTCTCACTTGTGATGAAATGTCCCTCGTCTATCCGGATTAGAGTTGTTACAAGAAAGAGTTCCATCAGCACTCTCACTTTATCTGTCATATCTTCTGGCAAGATTAGGGATTCAAAAGCATCATAAGCTTGCTTAAATTTATCTAAGTCCAAGATACTTAAAAGTTTATTGTCTGAAAGTTGATTACTAATCAATTCTTGAAGCGATGCAGAATTATATATTGCAGCCACAAATACTGACCGAATATTCTCTTCTAATCCCTCAATCTTTAGGCCCCGCTCCCTTATTAATGAAATTTCATTTTCAAGTAAGGTCTGTTCTAATTGTCTCAAATCATTCGTGACCGTTGGCTGACTAATACCAAAATAATCAGTTAATGAAAAAATGGATGCTTTATTTTCAATCAATAAAAGTATCTCGCCGTACAAGCGCTCAGTCATCGTATATTCTACTAGTTCATGAGCTTGAGAAAGTTGCTTTATATCTCCTTTTATAAAATATCCTTCCTCAGAAGTTTGTAAACTTATCTCTTCTGGTAAAGATTTTTGTAAGTTATTTAAATCGCGATAAAGGGTTCTGCGACTTGTTCCTGTTATTTCCATCATTTCTGGTATCGTAAGCGTTCCACGTTTCAAAAATGTATGGATTAATTTTTGCTCACGACTTGTTAAAAACATAAATATTCCTTTTTGTTTTGATTTCTACTTATTCACTAATCAGCTAATCAATCGATTTTTTATTTGTTCATTCGATTTACCATATTGATGTATTCTGGAGTAGTAATCAAAGACTCAACGGAAAGATGTTGAGCATTTGGAGCTTTCTGTTTTGCTACTGTCGTGAATTCTTCTTTTGTAACAATCATGATGTTTTTAGCATTAAATGCGCCTAATCCAATAAATTCAACATCAGAAATAGGAATCTTGACATCATGTCTGCTAAAAATTGCCTGTAAGGTTTCTTTGCCCATAGTACTTGAACCAATGTGTAAACCATCATGAGCGAAAACAACTTCATCAATTTGATTCAAATCTATCTCTTCTCTACTGACCAAGTCGTCAGCAATGATAGGTTCACTGACAGCTTCGTCAGTATTCATTAGATTACTGATAATTTCATCGTAACGAGGTGAGTTAAGGAAATTAGCCACTGAATATCTATGAGCATCAGGAGCCATTGTCGCAGCTCGTGGCGCAAGTTCCTCTTGTGTGACGACAATTGTGTCAAAACCGGCTTTTAAGTTAGCAATGGCGACATTCGTAACATCTTGCCCCAAACCAGCTTTTTTGACTTTATTTCTCAAAATAGAAGCACCCATGGCCGATGAACCCATTCCCGCATCACAAGCAAAAATGATGTGTTTAATCGCAGAAAAATCGACTCTGTCAGTAACAATATTGCTGACAGAGTCTTGTCCCTTACTGACAGCCTTATCAGTAGCTACTCCTACTTTGGCATTTTCAAAAGCAGAATCATCAATCATCGATTTATCTCGTTTTAAAATGAAGGCTGCTACAAGAAAAGAGACAATTGCTGCTACAGCAATCCCTGCCCAGACGCAAAGAACATTTGCAAAGCCTCCCACTGATTTACCAGATGCCATTCCCGTGATTGCAATAATCGAACCAGGTGAAGCAGGAGCTGCAAGACCAGAACCTAATAAGTTATTTGTTAAAGTTCCAGACACCCCGCCAGCCATGACGGCAAAAAAGAGAGCAGGTTTCATCATGACATAAGGAAAGTAAATTTCATGGATTCCACCAACAAATTGAATTAAAATCGCACCAGGTGCTGTTGCTTTAGCTGAACCCTTACCAAAAAGCATAAAGGCAATCAGAATTCCAAGCCCTGGACCGGGATTAGCTTCCAATAAAAATAGAAGCGATTTCCCATTTTCAGAAACCTGTTGAATTCCTAAAGGTGATAAGATTCCCTGATTGATTGCATTATTTAAAAATAAAATTTTTGCTGGCTCAATAAAAAGATTAGCAAGAGGAATTAAATGGTTAGAGATTAAAAAGTCTACGCCATGTCCCATCACATCTGTTAGCCAAGCCACAAGTGGGCCAACCACTTTAACAGCAAAAAGAGATAAACCAAATCCCACTAAGCCTGCTGAAAAGTTATTTATAAGCATTTCAAGGCCCGCTTTAATATGTGGTTGAATATATTCATCAAATTTTTTTATTAACCAAGCGCCAAAAGGTCCTAATATCATCGCTCCTAAAATCATAGGAACATTTCCTTTAGCATTCAGACCACCTACAGAAATACTAGCTGTCGCAATTATTGAACCAAAGGTTGCAATCGCACCAACTACTCCTCCACGGTGCTCATAAATATTTTTCCCACCGGTATAACCAATCATTAAGGGAATAAGAAAAGCAAGCATGGGACTAACCATCGCTGCAAAAGTTTTATTAGGTGTAAAACCATCAGGAATGAAGAACATCGTCAACACCCCCCAGGCAATTAAAACAGGAATATTGGGCATTACCATATTAGATAATGCAGTACCAAGTTTTTGAACTCGTACTTTTAAGCTTACAGTATCAGTCATTTCAGACTCCTTTACATAGTAACTAATATAATTATATTGTAACCGCTACCAATAAGACTGTAAATAAAAATCCTGACACAAAAGGACGTGCCAAGATTTATTAATGAAATTTATAAAATAAAAAAAGTCACCCTTAGGTGACTTAGTTACTGCGGATGTCAGACTCGAACTGACGACATCATGATTAACAGTCATGCGCTACTACCAACTGAGCTAATCCGCAATGTAAACTTGGCATCGTCTTTATCTCCCAGGGGGCAACCCCCAAGTACTTCCAGCGCAATAGGACTTGACTTCTGTGTTCGACATGGGAACAGGTATATCTCCTATGCAATTAATACCAAATATGGGAATTCCAGGATTCGAACCTGGGACCCCTGCGTTATCAACACAGTGCTCTAACCAACTGAGCTAAACTCCCAAAATATTAAGTTAAGCGGATGACGAGAATCGAACTCGCGTAGCCAGCTTGGAAGGCTGGGGTTCTACCATTAAACTACATCCGCTAAATAAGGAATGGCGCGAGACGGAATCGAACCGCCGACACATGGAGCTTCAATCCATTGCTCTACCAACTGAGCTACCGAGCCTTTAATTGCGGGAATAGGATTTGAACCTATGACCTTCGGGTTATGAGCCCGACGAGCTACCTAGCTGCTCCATCCCGCGATAATTAAAAAGGAGGATGTGGGATTCGAACCCACGCACGCTTTTACACGCCTGACGGTTTTCAAGACCGTTCCCTTCAGCCGGACTTGGGTAATCCTCCAGATATAGTCCGTACGGGATTCGAACCCGTGTTACCGCCGTGAAAAGGCGGTGTCTTAACCCCTTGACCAACGGACCATATATTGTTGTGCTGTCTCAAACAGTACTTTTCTATTATACACTTTTATATTTTTTTGTCAAGAATAAACTGTGTTAACTTTTCAAAATAATATATTTAATTCATAATAAGAAAGTCAGTCGTCTCAAACGACAACTATTTAATTATATCAAAATAATATTTTTTGTCAAGAATAAACTAAATGAATTATTCTAAAGCATAAAAAAAAGAAAAACAGCCTTAATTGGCTGTTTCATCTTCTGATTTTTCCTTATTTTCTTCTGGTTTAGAATCTGTTTTTTCTTCACCATTATAGATATTAATGTTTGAAAAATCATCAACATTCGCATTTGCATCTTTGAGAGATTCTTCAAATGTTTTTGGTTCTGGTACTTCTAATGCAGCTGCTTCATCAGGCATTTTACCTGTTGTAAAGAGCGACATGATTTGTTTCGCATCGAGCGTTTCGTATTTAAGCAGAGCTTGCGCAATTGCTTTATGTTGTTCACGATGTGTTTCAATTGCTTCTTTAGCACGGTCATAAGCTTCACCAAGAATACGACGCACTTCATCATCAATCATAACAGCAGTAGCTTCTGAGTAAGTCTTAGTCTGACCATAGTCACGGCCGATAAATACTTGATGGTCTCCTTCATAAGATACCATACCAAGTTTCTTAGACATCCCATATTCAGTTACCATTGAACGAGCAATGTGTGTTGCTTTTTCAATGTCATTTGATGCACCTGGAGTAGCTACACCAAAGACAATTTCTTCACCAAGTCGTCCACCCATAAGGCTGGCAAGTTGGTCTTGAAGATGAAGATTAGTTGGTTGCATGATTTCTTCATCTGGAAGAGCTAGCATGTAACCACCGATACGTCCACGAGGGACAACGGTAACTTTACGAACAGTAGATCCATTTTCAAGAACGAGACCAACAATAGCATGACCTGCTTCGTGATAAGCCACGATTTCACGCTCACGCATTGATTGAATACGATCTTTCTTAGCAGGACCAGCCATTGCACGGTCCATTCCTTCATCAATATCAGCAGCATTGATTTCTTTTTTATTTTGACGTGCAGCAACAAGAGCAGCTTCATTCAAAACATTTTCCAAATCAGCTCCGACATAACCAGGAGTTTGTGTAGCAACAGTGTGTAAATCAACATCACTTGCTAAAGGTTTGTTTTTAGCATGAACTTTAAGGACAGCTTCACGACCTTTAACATCTGGTGCTCCGACCAAGACTTTACGGTCAAAACGACCTGGACGTAAAAGCGCTGGGTCAAGCACATCTGAACGGTTAGTTGCAGCGATAACGATTACTGAGTTTCCATCGTCTTGGAATCCATCCATTTCAACAAGCAATTGGTTGAGGGTTTGTTCACGTTCATCATTACCCCCACCTAAACCTGCACCACGTTGGCGACCAACAGCATCAATTTCATCGATGAAAATGATTGATGGAGCAGTTTTCTTCGCATTTTCGAATAAATCACGAACACGTGAAGCCCCGACTCCGACAAACATTTCAACGAAATCAGAACCTGAGATACTATAGAAAGGAACTCCTGCTTCACCAGCAACAGCCTTAGCAAGCAAAGTTTTCCCTGTACCCGGAGGGCCTTCAAGGAGAACACCTGCTGGGATACGAGCACCTAAATCGTGATATTTTTTCGGATTTTTAAGGAAGTCAACAACTTCAACAAGCTCTTGTTTTTCCTCTTCAGAACCGGCAACATCAGCAAAACGAACTTTTGATGTTTTACCATCTTGTTGTTTAGCACGAGATTTACCGAAGGACATCGGATTTCCACCGCCGCCTCCGCCACGAGCGCCCATTCCACCCATCATGAGCCAGAAGATACCAACAAATAAAATCATTGGGATGATATATGAGAGAATTTGAACCCACATACCACTTGATGACGCTTGAACGACACTAAGTTTTACATCATTACTTTTAGCTGCATTTTGGATATCTTTGACAACACTGTCAGTTGGAATAATATAAGCTTGGAAGTTTTTAACTTCACTTGTAGTATTACCTAAAAGTGGGAAATTGTTTGTTCCTTTTACCTTTACAGGTTTTTTATACTCACCTGTTACAGTAATTAAGCTATCTGATGGTTGCATTGTGACGTTTTCAATATTATTATCATCAAGTTTAGTCATCAATTGTGAATAGCTAATTTTATCCACTCCTGATTGATTACTACTGAAGAAGAAATTGAAACCGACAACAACAACAATAGCCAATATAACCCACATTAAGATATTTTTTACAAAATTTCCTTGTCTTGGTTGTTTGTTGTTATTCATATTTTCCTTATCTTTTGTTTATTTATTATTAGAAAAGCCAAGAATTTACTTCTTAGTATCACTGGTAATAAAGGATACAAGCTAATCAATAACAGCTATACCTAGTTATAGCATATTTCCTTTTGGAATGCTAATAGTAAGTATTGGTCAGAGATTTTTTCATACTTTAGTCTGAGAAAATTTTTAACCTACTTAAATCAATGAATTATTTACTATAAACCTCAGGCTTCAAAACCCCAACATATGGGAGGTTACGGTAGTTTTCTTCGTAGTCCAAACCAAAGCCAACAACAAATTCATTTGGAATGGTAAATCCTGAATAATCTGGTTTAATTTCAACAATTCTTCCTTCTGGTTTATCAAGAAGCGTAACAATTTTTACATTTGCTCCACGATGTTCCAAAAGTTCTTTTAGATATTTTAAAGTGCGACCTGTGTCGATAATATCTTCAACAATCAAGATTTCACGACCTTTAACCGCTGTATCAACGTCTAAAATCAATTTTACTTCACCAGAAGATTTTGTTCCTCCGTGATAGCTTGATACGGTCATAAAATCAGTTTCAAGATGACAATCAATATGTTTGATTAGTTCAGCTAAGAAAGGAACTGACCCACGAAGAATCCCTAAAACTAAAGGATTTTTCCCTTCGTATTCTTTTGTTAATATTTCTCCAAGTTCTTTGGATTTTTCAATAATTTCTTCTTCTGAAACTAGTACTTTTTCAATGGCCTTATCAAGATTTTTTTCGAGCATCGTTGATTTCCTCTCCTATACTGGGTTTGACCCATAATATTCTTCTAATTTTATCATTTTTGAGCGCTTTACTCAAATCAGAGCATGCGACTCCGACGATTGCGTAAAGTTTTTTTTCGACAAAGATGAGAGGGTTCTCACGAGCTTGTAAGGGAACATGATTGTCAATAAAAAACTTTCGTAATTTTTTATGGTGACCATTAATCAATATTTGATCACCAGGTTGTCGCTTACGAATTTCTAATTGTCCTTCTAAAGGTAAGTATACTTCCATAAAACTTGTATCGTTAGGATTTTCACTTAAAATTTCGAGTGAAGCTGTGATTAACTTCCTTTTTTCAATATAAAAGTGATCTTTGGTCTTCACGAACTGAAAATCTTTATTCAATTGAGCAGAATATTGTTGTGGACGTCTGATAATATGTAAGATTTCTTCAAATTTTTTCTTACTTACTTTTATTTCTGGGTACTGAGCAAAAAATGCTTGTAAAATGAAGTGCTGTAATTCTTTTGTTTGAGAAATAAATTTGTGATAAGAGATTTTTTCATCAATAATTTCAAGTTCCGAAATTCTTTGATTAATCACTGTTAAGGCCATTTTTATTTCTGAGCTTAAATCACTGATTGCCTGAGAAAATTGCGGATTTTCTTTTGTTAATTCAGGAATAAGCTGATTACGTATTCTATTTCTAAAATAATCTACTCCTTGATTGGTCGAATCTTCATAAAAGACCGCCGCATCAAGCTCTTCTTTTGTAAATTTGAGTAATGGACGAATTAATTGTCTCTTAGCAAAGGGTTGGCAGTCAGCAATTCCCTGTAAACTTCTCAAAGGACGCCCAGTAATTTGACGCATTAATACAGTTTCAACGACATCGCCTTGATGGTGTGCAGTCAGAAGAACATCATAATTTTCAGCTATCATTATTTTTTCAAAAAAGTGGTAGCGAAACTCCCGAGCTTTTTGCTCTGTAAACTCTCCTGTAAACCTGTCAACAAAAATTGGAATCTCTAGGTCACTGGCCATTTTACGTAAGGATTGTTCTTCAAAGTCTGATTCGGGTCGTAAGCCATGATTAATGTGAGCTATTCCCAATTCTATATGGAGCTTTGCTCTAAGCTCATAGAGCCAATTAAAGAGGGTCATTGAGTCTTTACCGCCTGATAAAGCCAGTAAAATTTTCGAATTTTCCGCAAAGTATTTTTCTTTAGTTACTATTTTTAGAAATTTAAGTTGAGCTGGTGTCATTTCATAACTCCATAAACATCTTGTGAAATATTCTTTATTTCATCATCACTTCCACCATTTGTTTCAATGACCAAAAGGTAGGGCTCACTTGTAAAGATAATGGCTGCATCGTGATTATCTGTATCCGCACCACCTATTTTATGTGCTACTGGAACATTTTTAGGAATAGCTGCTTTGATTTTTACATCATCAAAATCAGTATCAAATAGAGCATTAAATGAAGCTCCTCCCTCATTATAAAGCGCTTCTAGCATTTTACCAACCATCTGAGCAGAAGCATTTCGTTCTTTTGGATTCCATTCTTGTCCAGCAATTTTGTTGATTTCTTTTTGATAATTTGGATTAAATTCTTGGATTTCATAGTAAGCAAGCATGTTACTTCCTACATTATCTGAAAGTTTTGCCGTTCTATTTATGATGTCTTGCAGACTATAATATTTATTGTCTGCTGTCTTTGGCAAGTTTCCTGTCCCTTCTGGTTTGTAACTTCCATAAAAAGTATTAATGGCTGGTGTATACAAAAGTTTGTCATCAAGAGAAGCCAATCCTTCATTGAGCCTTTTCTGAGTCCAATAAAGAATTGGAATTTTAGAAAGACTTGCTGAATACATTTCTTGATTTTGATTTACACCAGCTGTAAACTTGTCATTAAGTTCTTTTACATAAATTGAATATTTTTTATCATTATATTTTTTATTTAGTAGGGTTTGAACTTGCTGTATTTTAGGATTTTCTAAGGAAATATCATCTTCTGAAACCCAACCTTTTTGACCACTCTCCAATGAAATTTCATAATAAGTTCCCCAGTTAGTTTTAGCAATTTTGTCCGCCAAAATTTGATGTGTCCCATTCAGCCTTGTCATTACTTGGTTATCGTAAGTGGTTACTGGATTGTAAAATACGTTGACACTTTTATTAGTATAGATAGTTCTATTTGTATTTTCCCGAGAAATAGTGACATCTGAGATAATATTTTTCTTGTCAGCTAAAATATATTTTCCATCCTTGAGTTTAAAAGCTTTCCCAGCAATTTCTGAAATATCTAACTGCGTTTTAGCGGAAAGCTTTCCTACAGATTTTGTCAATTGTTCATCTTCATAGAGTTCTAGGTCTTGAAGAGCCACGGCTCTTGGAGGAATTGAGTCCCAAGTTTCTTTTTCTGTAACTTTATCTGCTACGACAATATTTTTAGGTTTGCTGACCGCTTTGTCAGCAAAATATCTTGATTGCGGGAAAGCAAAAAAGCCCGGAATGATCATCAAAAGCATCACCAAGGCTACCCCGCTATTAATTTTTATTCTTTGTTTTTGCATGATTAAAACCTTGCCCAACATCTTATTCATTCCATAGAATAATTTCTGTTGTAATCTTTATCTTTTTAATTCCTAGAATTTTTCATAAAATAGGTGCTATTTTTAGTCAATAGAATAATCAAAGAAGAAACTAAATAACTTTCTAAAAGTAAGAAAGTTATTTAGTTTAATTCGCGATTTTTTTGTTCAAGCTCTGTAATTCTTTGCTGACTACTTTCCAAAAATTCAGCATAGACATTTTTGAAATTTTTTTCTTGGTAGTTTAAATCGATTTTTCCATCTTCATGTACCTTGAAAACTTCAACACCAATCAAATCACCAATTTGAACTTTTGGATGATTCTTTGGAAACTGTGACCAACGCAAAAGCCCACTATTTTTACTGACAGTTTTGTCAGTACTTTTTTTGATTTCGTCAGTAAGTTCATCAGCAGAAATTTTTACAAAAAGTCCAAATCTTGTAATATTTTCAACTTGTCCAATCATTAATTTGACCCGTTATTTCCAATTAAAGGACTGTCGGTAGTGAAAACTTTTTCGTCACTTTGAGAATATTCTTGCCCATCACTACGAGCAAATTTTTGCAGATAGTTAGGGTCTTGCAGTTTATTGATTTCTTCTTTTTTTATTGTTACTTCTTTAGAAAGACTTTCATATTGTTTCTTTGCATTTTGTTCTAAAGCGACTTGCTTATGCAAAGTTTCATATGATTTTATCAAACTCATACTTGTTAGACTGAAAAGTAAGATTGCCACAATCAAAATAAGTCCCAAATGTTTTCTTTTTGGTACTACTGTTAGATTTCTTTTTTTCTGATTTTGACTATATTTATTATTTAGTTGAATCACTTGTTTTGCCATGACACCCTCCAATCCACTTTGTGATGATAATCATTCTATTTCTTCTGTTATCCGTGTTTCACTGATGAGTTCATACATTTTATCAGCATCCTCTTTACGTGTAAATTCTTTTAATTCAGTCACTCGAACTTCAACGATTTTATTTCCAAAACGGATTTCAATCGTATCATTGAATTTTACATCGGACGAAGATTTCGCTAACTTTCCATTAATTTTAATCCGACCTTTGTCGGCAACTTCTTTCGCAACTGGACGACGTTTAATCAAGCGCGAAACTTTTAAAAACTTATCTAATCTCATGGATAGATTATAACATATTTCATTTTGTTTGAAAATGCCTTTATTTATAATAATAAAGCTCTATCAGTAATGACAGAACTTTATTATTTTACTGACAGATTTATCAGTTCATTTTATTTACTATTTTTAGCCCTTAAGTTTTAAACTTTCGGCAGGTTTACTCTAATATCTCCTGTTATAAGTGAAAGGGAAAAAGAATTGTTCTCAATAAGGCCAGCAAGCCTCACCAGATAATCTAAAATTAATGACAAATGCTTCAGATTTGGGAAAAAATGACTGATTATCCCAATATCATAATTATAAAAAGGAAAAATAATTAGCGAACTTTATCATAACTATCTCTTATTGTTGATAATTCTTCTACAAAATTCATTATCTCACTCAAAAGCACAACGGAATTTCTATTTTCTATTTTCAAGCGGAAAGTCATTTTGCCATATTTTTCACCGACAGAAGCTTTCATGCTTGTTTTGGCCAAAGCCTTAAAATAATCTTGTGGATCATAGGTTGTATTAGCTACTTTTTCTAAAGTGACAGTTATTTCAAATCGAGATTTCTCAATTTTTTCGACTAGAGCATTGTCAGCAAAATGTTTCAATAAACCAATTTCGAGAAGATAAGCGACTTCATCTGGATATTCTCCAAAACGGTCAACCAATTCTTCTTGTAGTTCTTCATAAATCTCACGACTATCAATCTGACGAATTCGTTTATAAATTTCAATTTTTTGACGTTCATCAGAGATGTAATAGGCAGGAATAAAGGCATCCAATTCCAAAGAAATTTCCACATTTGAGGTCCGTTTTTGCTTACTTGTGCCAAGTTTGGTATGAATAGCCTCTTCTAAGAGTTGTGAATACAAATCAAAACCGACAGAATCAATAAATCCTGATTGTTCACTCCCAAGTAAATTACCAGCCCCACGGATAGACAAATCACGCATAGCAATCTTGAAACCTGAACCTAATTCAGTAAAGCCTATAATTGCTTCTAAACGTTTTTCCGAAACTTCTGATAATATCTTTTCAGGTCGATACATAAAGTAAGCATAAGCCACCCGATTTGAACGTCCCACACGACCGCGCAGTTGATAAAGTTGTGACAAGCCCATCATATCCGCATTTTCGATGAAAAGTGTATTAGAATTTGGAATATCAACACCTGTTTCAATGATTGTTGTTGCAACAAGTACATCATAATCGCCAGCAATAAAGGCAAGTAAAGTATTTTCCAGCTGTACCTCGGTCATTTGACCATGTATAAAGCCAATTCTAGCTTCGGGGATTAATTCTTCTAATTGTGAAACCTTTTGCTCAATAGTGTCAACTCTATTGTAAACATAATAAACCTGTCCACCACGAGAGATTTCTCTCAAAATGGCATCACGAACCACACCGTAGTTTGTTTCCATGACATAGGTTTGAACAGGATAACGGTTGGTTGGTGGTGTTTCAATAACTGACAAATCACGAATTCCAAGCATTGACATATGGAGTGTCCTAGGAATAGGTGTTGCTGTCAATGTCAAAACATCAACTTGAGTTTTCAATTCTTTCAGACGCTCTTTATGCTTAACTCCAAAACGTTGTTCTTCATCAATAATCATCAAACCTAAATCAAAAAATTCAACATCTTTAGAAAGCAAACGGTGGGTTCCAATAATTAAATCAACTCGTCCTTTTTTCAATTTAGCTAGAATTTCAGTTTGTTGTGTTTTGGTTTGAAAACGACTGAGAACCTCAACATTCACTCCAAAGTTAATAAAACGTTCGGTAAAATTATTGAAATGCTGTTCAGCAAGGACTGTTGTTGGCACAAGGACTGCAACTTGTTTCCCATCATTTATAGCTTTGAAAGCTGCTCGCATCGCAACTTCTGTCTTACCAAAACCAACGTCACCGACTAACAAACGATCCATTGGGCGTTCAAGTTCCATATCATGCTTAATTTCATTGATCGAACGGATTTGGTCTTCCGTTTCAACATATGAAAAACCAGAATCAAATTCTTCTTGACTTGCATCGTCTGGTGAGAAGGCAAAACCTTTTTTCGCCTGACGTTCAGCATAAAGCTTAATCAAATCATCCGAAATATCTTCCACTTGTTTACTAACAGAAGACATGGTTTTACGCCAGCGCCCATCATTCAATTTGTTGATTTTAGGGCTTTTTCCTTCACCAGCTGTATACTTACTGAGTAAATCTAAGTGGTCAACTGGAACAGAAATTGTATCCCCATTTTGATATTGAATGGTCAGATAGTCACGATGCATTCCTCCGACTTCAAGCGTTTGTAAACCTAAATATTTCCCAATCCCATGATTTTTATGGACAACAAAATCACCAACCGCGAGTTCATTGTAATCTTTGAGTCTTTCAGCATTTGTAATATTTAGCTTGCGTGCCTTTTTCTTACGCATTTTGCCAAATATTTCATGCTCAGTCATGACGACTAATTTTTCATCAAGAAAATTAAAACCATTGGACAGCTGCAAATCAATCAGATTGACTTTACCCACTTGAATAGATTCTCTGTCAACCTCTTGTAAACTTAAATCTAATTCATGGAGTGATTTACGGAGCTTTTCTGATGATACAGCTAAAACAACTGTAAACTCTTGCTTAATAAATCGTTCAACTTCAGTGTAAAAAAGTTCTAATTGACCGAAAAATTGTTGCATTGAATGTTGTTTGAAATTATAAAGTTGTTCAAATCTGAGATTTCCAAGTCCTTTTTGAAAATTTGAAAAGAAGGTAGCAGGCTTATAATTTCTAACTTTTGCCATTGTATCTAGCAAATAAGTCTGCCCTTCAAAACCTCTTTCCATTGCTTTTTCAGATAAAATGAAATCTGCTAATTCCATTTCTAACTTATTATTAATTTCATTTACTTTTTGAAAATCATCAATAAATATTTGAACATTTTTTGGAAAATAATTTAAAAGTGAAGTTTTTTTATCATAAAAATACTCGGCAAATTTTCGTAAGTCTTTGTGATAATAGTGATTTTGAGCTGCCGAAATCACTTCTTCCATATATGATTTTGCTGACGGGTCTGTCAGCAAATTTGTCATTTCTGTCAGTGATTTTGCACCCTTATCAAACTCATTGTCAGTCAAAATAAAATCACTAGCCGGATAGATTTCCAAACGCTCAAGACTTGTCAGTGAACGTTGACTCTCTACATCAAATGAACGAATCGTATCAACTTCATCACCAAAAAACTCTAAACGGACTGGATTTTCCGCGTCCAAAGGATAAATATCAACGATATCTCCTCGCATTGAAAATTCACCCGGCGTCATCACGCGTTGTGTCTTTTCATAACCAGCATTTGATAATAAATTAACTAAATTTGATAAGTCATATTCATCTCCAGAGGTCAGTAAAAGATAATTTTCTAAAAAGTTTTCGGGACTTGGTAAATAGCTCCGTAATGCCAAAAATGGCACAACCAAAAATCCTGTTGACTTTTCGTCAAGTAGGAAATTAAGTGCCTCAAGTCGATAAGCAACTCGATCTTTAGATGCAAGTGCGAACTCTGCGTAGATGTTATCATCAGAAAAAAATTGAAAAACTTTTTCTTCACCAAGCAAAGTTGACAGTTCATCATAAAGTTCATTCGCATGAAACTGGCTGTCAGTAACAATAATGTATTTCTCAGCAACATTTTCATAAGCATTTGCCATCACTAAGCTCTTTGCTGTTCCTGACAATCCTGTCAGTAAAGTTCGCTCACGCTTTAAAAAACCTTGTTGCCATTTTTGTAGTTGCCAATTTTGGTCAAAAAATTCAATAATATTCATTTAGTTAAATTTATTCATTGTCTTTTGAAAATCACCATTTTCAAGATAGAATTTCATTGCATCAACAGCTTTGAAAATTCCATCTTGAGCGATTTCCTTATCTTCATTGTCAAAACCAGAGAGTACATGATTCACAACTGTCATCCCATGTTTTGGACGGCCAATCCCAATTTTTACACGGTTAAAAGTTTGACTTCCCACATGTGTAATGACTGATTTTATCCCATTTTGACCACCTGATGAACCTTTTTGTCTTAGACGCACGCGCCCAACTGGTGAATCCAAATCATCATGCATGACCGTTAAATCTGCCTCATCTATATTATAATATTTCAAAAGTGGTGCCACCGCACGACCAGATTCATTCATGAAAGTCAAAGGTTTCACGAGAAACAATTTTTCACCATTCACAAATGTTGACGCGACAAGCGACATAAAAGGTTTTTCCTCTTTAAAATCTACATTTAGCTCATTTGCCAGTAAATCAAGTGCCCTAAAGCCCATGTTATGCTTCGTTTTTTCATATTTATCGCCTGGATTTCCCAAGCCAACAATCATTTTTGTCATTTTCTCTTATTTTCTTTTCCTTATTTTATCTAATAAAAGCCAAAAGGCCGATTCATAAAAATCAGCAATTAAGTTTATTATAACATGTTTATTTACCTAGAGGAGCAAAAAAAAGACTCAATATTTCTATTGAGTCTTTTACGTTTGCTCTATCTATAGCAATCACTCTACAGTAATTATCCACCATACCAAGCCGTTCCTTCATAGTGCCAACCTGCTCTCACAAGAGAGTCACGTTCAACTGAACTTTGAGTATAAAAATGTGTTCCTACTGTCGCATTGGGATTATAGAGACGATAAATAGGAGTTTCATTCGATGTACTTGAATAAAAAGCTATACCCTCGGCACGCCAACCTAGAGAAACCAGATGAGCTACTTCTGCTTTATTTTCAGTATAAAAATGGTCCCCAGCATTCGGATTATAAACACGATAAACTGCTTGATTATAGACTGTCTTTATTGGAGATTCTTCTGCGACTCCTTCATAGTTCCAGCCTGCCTTCACCAATGAATCACGCTCAAAGGAATTTTCAGTATAAAAATGTTCCCCTGAGTTAGGATTATACATGCGATAGAGTGGGACGGTATGTTCCTTGATTGTTACATAGAAAGTTTGATTGCTATATTTTGCATACATAAAGTCAGGAGAACCATAGCTAGCAGGTGCAATATTTGTCCAAGCATCCGGATATTTACTAAGTAATTCTTTTTTGAAATCACTAGACAGCATATAAGTCAATGCAACTGTAGCTGTTCCAGCTTTTTGAGCAGTATATTGACCAGCTTGTGTTAAAGCTATTGCTCCCGTGAATAGCGAGGGTAAGGTTGCCCCAATAAGATTATTAGTTGCTGTATTTTGATAAAAATTCACAGAACTTTTTGGCGTCATATTATAAATCGGCAAAACTTTAACTTGATTAATAGTCCCACTTTCCCCAACATAAAAACTTTTTGAAACCTTTGAAATATCATAAAAAGGGCTATTTAAATAAAAACCATTGTCCTTATTGTAAACTTCAGTAAAACTTTCACCTGTATCTAATGACTTTGTTGATGCCTGAGCAGGTAGATTTTCTTTGAAACAAACAAGGCTCAAAATTACTAACGAAATTGTTGAAATCATTATTTTTTTATTTTTAGCTAAGACCATACCATGCCACTCCTTCATATTTCCATCCTGATTTTACAAGACTATTCTTTTCTGCCAGACTCGTTGTATAAAAGTGTGAACCAACTTTTGCATTTGGGTTATATAGCCGATATAAAGCCTGACTATTTGAATAGAAAATTTTTCAAATTAACTTCATCTTTATTTGTTATATTCACTTAATCAAATTGATGGGATAATAATTTTATTCATCATTTTTTTTTGCGCTAATTTGAGCGCGTGTAAACTTCTATTTACATTATTACACCTCCTTCTTAACAGAAAATGTTTCCGTTTTCTTATAGTTATACTCTTACGTAACCTTCATGTCAATAAAAAGTTTTGTTTTTTCAATTATTGTAATATTAAGCGAGGTACGGTATTTTATAGCGAACAAAAAGACCCAATATTTCTATCGAGTCGTTAATTATTATCAAAACAAATGTAAAACAAATTTCAAAATAAAAAGTAAGGGAACAATAAAACCCCAACCAACCTTATAAATTAACTTTAAGGTCCGTTTGTCATCAATTTCATGTTTTACTTTTTCTTCCATTTTTTTGTCACCTTTGAGCAACGTGTCCAAAGAACAATCGAAAATTTCACTGAGTAAGATAAGTTGGTCTGTGGTGGGAAGTGATTTTCCTGTCTCCCATTTTGAGATAGATTGACGAGAGATGTGTAGTTCCTTTGCTAACTCTTCCTGACTGAGATTTTTGAGTTTACGATTTTCTTTGATTATTTCGGATATTTCCATGTTGCCTTCCTTTCATGCTTTAAGACTATCGCATTTTTTTGTTTGACTCAAGCATTTTTAGGTTGCAAAAATGCACCAATTCGGTGCATTTCATCATTTCATTTACAAGGTTTACACGTTGAAACGGAATTCCATAATGTCGCCATCTTGACCAACATATTCTTTTCCTTCTTCACGCAAACGACCTGCTTCACGTACCGCTTTCTCTGAGCCGTATTTAAGCAAATCATCATAAGACATGGTCACTGCACGGATAAAGCCTTTTTCAAAGTCTGTATGGATAATTCCTGCCATTTGTGGAGCTTTCATTCCACGTTTGAAGGTCCATGCACGCACTTCTTTTTCTCCAGCTGTAAAGTAAGTCGCCAGACCAAGAAGGTGATAAGCTGCACGAGTCAACATATCAACACCAGATTCTTTTAAACCAATTGCTTCCAAAAATTCTGCTTTTTCATCATCTTCCAACTCTGAGATTTCTTCCTCAACACGAGCAGAGATTACAGCAACTTCAGCATTTTCAGTCGCCGCAAAATCACGAATTTGTTTCACATACTCAATGTTATCAGGTTCGCCAACTTCATCTTCTGAAACATTGGCCACATAAAGAACTGGTTTACTTGTCAACAAGAATAAACTTTTAAGAGCCTTTGTTTCATCTTCATCAAAGTCAATTGTTCGCGCTGATTTTCCGTCTTCAAGAACAGGTTTGAGTTTTTTCAAAACATTAAATTCTGCGACCGCATCTTTATCTTTTGCTGTGCGAGCAATTTTTTCTACACGCGCATAACGTTTATTGACTGATTCTAAATCGGCCAAAATTAATTCTAGGTTAATCGTTTCAATATCAGCCATTGGGTCAATAAAGGCATCTTCACGATTATTTTCACGCATAACATTTTCATCATCAAAAGCTCGAACAACGTGAATAATTGCATCTACTTCACGAATATTAGCCAGGAATTTATTTCCCAAACCTTCTCCTCGAGAAGCTCCTTTTACAATCCCTGCAATATCAGTAAATTCAAAAGTTGTTGGAACAGTTTTTTTAGGTTTAATCAACTCTGTTAACTTATTCAAACGCTCATCTGGTACCTCTACCATCCCGACATTTGGGTCAATTGTTGCGAAAGGATAGTTTGCAGCTTCTGCGCCTGCTTTTGTAATTGCATTAAAAAGTGTTGATTTCCCAACGTTTGGTAAACCAACGATACCTGCTGTTAAAGCCATGTTTTATATTCTCCAAAATTAAGATTAATTAGTACTAATTATACTGTAAATCGCTCAAAAAGACAATAATGGCTCAGAAAATACCAGATAATCACTACGTTTACAAGTTTACATAGTAGTTGTAAACAAGAAATGTTATTGTAGAATCCCTTTAGTTTAAAGGATTGCCACAAAATGTTACCCTAAAATTCCACTTCTGTTCTTGCTTTTAGCTTCGCTTTAGTTGATAATTAAATCAGAAACAAATCACTAAATTAAAATAGTCGTGTTTAAAGGAGATAAAATGCTCGGAGAAAATCTACAGAAAGCTCGTCTTTCTAAAAACCTCACTCAAGAGGAAGTCGCAAAAGAACTATACTTTAGTCGTCAAGCGATTTCCCGTTGGGAATCTAACAAAACTGAACCAAATCTTGAAACGTTAATTGCCTTAGCAGAATTATATGATTCAGATTTATTGGCTTTTGCAAAAGGAATCGAACCTCAAAAACGAAAAAAACATATCAATCTTTTTGCTGGCTTTGGTTTGCTATTTTTCAACTTTGTCCTTGGGGTTTGGTTGATTATTGCTACTGCTCTAATCCTTTTAGCTTTTTATGCGATTGTCCTAGCCTTATTCCTTGCCCCATTTATCATGATATTTGCTGTCCTTACTCATAACCCTCATATTACCTTTGGAAACGTAACAGGGGCAACAGGTTTTAATTGGCCTTACTGGGTAATTGCGATTATCGCTTGTTCACTGATGGTTCTTGTTAGTCCATTTATTTGGCGATTCACAAAATTACTATATTTTTGGCTCCTTAAATATCTCAAGTTTAATCTCAAATCAGTTTATAATTAAAAAGTGCTCACTTGAGCACTTTTTTTATTTTTTTATTGAAGTTAAAACGACTCATCATCACTTCATGGTTGCAGTTTGTACATTTAATTTTGATATCAGCCCCAAGCCTTGTAATTTCCCAAGCATTGGCTTTTTTTCCAGTTGCTTTGACTGTACAGGCATGAGGTTTTTTCATTTCGACAATTGAGCCTATTTTGTAATCTAGCATTGTTTTTCCTCCCTAACAGCTACTTTTTATCTTTCTAGTCATCTAGTTTTTCAACAAAAACTTTTCTGGGTCCTCCTAATAAAATCAGGTACTTGTCAATTTGGTTGACATGATATGCTTTTTGAAGGGCCTCACTGTAAAGATTCATTTGGTCTTTATAACGCTCTTTTATTTCGGAAATTGCTGACACATTTGTAAATCTGTCCGTTTTATAATCAAATAAGATAATCTTGTCAGCAAGTTTCACAAAACCATCACAAATTCCTCGAACAATATATTGTTCTTTTGCAAATTCATCTGTTCTCAACATTGAAAAAGGAGCTTCTTTGACTGTTTTATCCACATTCTCTGATAAAAATTTTCCAAATTCAGTATCAAATAAAGTTAGAATTTTAGTGATATCAATTTGATTTTTTATTTTTTCATCAAATCCCATCTCATCAAGAGTTGCTTGAAAACTAAATAAATCGGCTTGAGAAAAATCAGCATATTGCATAAAGCTGTGTGTTGCTGAACCAATTTCTGCAGCAGTAATTTTCTTAGATCCAAAATCAGAAAAATCCAAGTTTTTTACTCGAACAAACTCACTGACTGGTTGAACTTCACCTACCTGTAACTGCTTCTCGTAGCTGCGTTTTTTTACCTGACTGGGCGTTTGAATGCTTGAAAGTTCTGTAGCAGCTTGATGAGGATACTGATAATTCATGATTTTCTGTGCTTCTTTAATTTCATCAGAAAATGACATGATATTATCAAATTTTTCTGATTCTTCGACCAATTTTTTGAAATCAGGTTGACTTGTAAATTCAAGTTTCTCTGTTTCTAATTCGTCTTTTGTGTAAACATTGAGTTTCATTGGAAGTTTTGTAGCATTTTGAAGAGCCAATATCCAGTGTTGAAAACCACGACTTGAGTTGCGGAACTTATCAGATAGAATTTTTCCATCCAAAGTAGCAGTATCATAAAGTTCAAGTCCTGCTTTTTTATCTGTATCCTTAATTTTTCCGACAAGATAGAGTTTTTTCTTTGCACGAGTAAAAGCTACATAAAGCACCCGCATTTCCTCTGAAAGTGCGGCTCTTTGTTTTAAGTCTTTATTTACCATGTAGGGAAATGTTTCCATTTTTACCAGAGCATAAGGAAAATCTGTAATGACATCAGGTTCTGCTTTCAAATCTGCAATATATTTCATACCCAAACCATGCTCGCGGCTTAAAATGACATCTTCTTTCAGGTCACGATCATTGAAACGAGACTGTAAGTTCATCAAGAAAACATAATCAAATTCAAGTCCCTTAGATTTATGAAAAGTCATGACACGAACAGCATTTTGAGGAAGTTTAATATTGACAGAAGCTAGGTCATTATTTTGTTCCATAAATTTATTGATAAGTCTTACAAATTTAAATAAGCCTTTGTAACCGGAACTTTCATAAGATTCTGCTCGAACAGAGAGAGCTTGTAAATTTGCCTGCCGCATTTCCCCATTTTTCAAAGCTCCTACATAATCAAAATAATAGGTTTCTGTATAAATTTTCCAAAGTAAGCGATGAATTGGAATTTGGTTGACAAGTTTACGCCACTCTGTAAACTTTTGATTGAATGCTTTCAATTTTTGTTCTAATGACAGATTTATAAGTTCAGGATTTTTTCCTTCTTTTTTTAATGACAAGAGAATTTTATCCCAAAAACGAAGGTCACGGCTTCCTTGAACACTGATGCGAGTCAATTCATCTTCATTAAAACCAAACAAAGGAGACCTCAGCATCGCAACCAAAGATAGATCATAGAGTGGATTATCAATTGCTCTCAAAACATCGAGCATGATTAAAACTTCCATTGATTTCAAAAAATCAACTCGTCCTTCGTCAAGAATAACTGGGATATCATAACTGAGTAGAATATCCTCAATCTTATTATTATTAGATTTAGAACGGACTAAAATTGCGATATCTTTTGGTTCAACTCCAGATTCAATCAGTTTCTTTATTTCTTGTGCTGCCCCTTTGATTTCTCCATCCGAAATTTTTACTTCCGAGTCTTCTATTTCTTCCTCGCTTGTATTCTCTTTATACAAAAGAAGCTCTGGATAAAAATCTTTCTCCGCTTCCACTGGATAATCAGAAATATTCCCCTGAACTAAGGCCTCTTCTTTTCCATAAGTCATTTCACCTAATTTTTCATCCATTAGGTGTTTAAAGATGTCATTTGTGAAATTTAAAACCTCACCCCGTGAGCGAAAATTTTCTTTCAAGCGAATCAGTTGATTAGGATTTTCTGCTTGATCATAACTTTTATATTTTTCTAAAAATAGACCTGGGTCAGCTAGGCGGAAACCATAAATCGACTGTTTAATATCCCCTACCATAAAAAGATTATGGCCATTAGAAAGAAGTTCGAGCATTCGTTCTTGTGTATGGCTAGTATCCTGATACTCATCAATCATGATTTCATCATAATGCTCGCGTAAATTTTCACGAATATCTGGATTTTCTTCTAAAATTTCAATGGCAAAATGAGCAATATCAGAATACTCAAAGGCATTTTCATTTTTCTTACGCTCTAGATAAGTTTTATAAAACTCAATAATGAATTTTTGTAAATCACTGGCAATTTCAAAAGCTTGTTTTTGATATTTTTCTATTAATTGGCCATGTTTGATTTTATCAACAAACTTCCGAAGTTCTCCGGGTTTTGATTTTGAACCTACTAAATCTTGTTTTTGAGCTGAAAAATCTTTTTTTAAGGCAGAAAGTGTTTCATCTTTTGAAGAACCGACGCGAATATCAGTATCTATTGATAAAAATAAGGCTGTGAAAGTTACAAAATCTTTTTTACTTATTGCTTCTAAAAGTTCATTTTTATTATCTAAAATTAGATTTGCCTTATCACGACCAGCTCCTTTTTTAGCAATCACACCATTGGTCAGTGAATTTTCTAGCAGCTCAAAAAATGTCAGTAAATTTTCTTTTACATTCACTGTAAAATCTTCCGATAAGTCTGTCAGTGATTTATAAGTCTCAAAACCTTTTAAAAATTGATTTTCTAACCAACTTATTGGATTTTCAGTTGCTGACGCAAAACGATAAATGGTGTAAACTACCTTCTGAAACCCAAGAATATTCCTGTCCTTAGAGAAATTTTTTATCAATTTTTCAAATTTATCTTTTGAAATATTTAAGCTTTCATCAGCTGATAAATAAGACTCAACCAATTGTTCAAAAACTTCTTGTCTAATCAAGTCGCTTTCTGTTTGGTCAGCCAATATTCGAAAATTTGGATCAATATTTACACGGTTAAAATTAGCTTTTGTCAATTTTTGAGTAAAACTATCCATTGTTCCAATATCTGCGTTTGAAAGATTATGTAAAGCAAGTGTCAATCTGTGAGCTTCCTCATCATCAGAACTTTCTTGACGCGCTTTTTTCAAATCTCTTTCAAGTCGCATTCGCAACTCACTAGCCGCTTTTTTAGTGAAAGTTGAAATAAAAAGTCGATCAATTTCAATACCTTGTTTGACTTTTTCAACAATTCTTTGAGCCATAACAAAAGTTTTTCCGGACCCAGCACTAGCTGAGACTAATATATTTTTACCTGAACTATGAATGGCTTCATTTTGTTCCGGAGTTAATTTTACTTCACTCATCTCGCCCTTCTCCTTTTAATTCTGCTAGGATTTCTGCTTGGGATTTTTGTCCGATTTCACGGCTGTGCTCATTCATATGAATATTTGCTTCAAATCGACAAATCGATTTAAGAGGACAATATCGACAGCCGCGGACATTACCTGACTGATCAATCCCTTCGGAGCGTTTCATTATTGGATTGATTGCAATTTTTCCATTTTTCAATCGCTGACCAGCTGCCCGGTAATGTTCCTCATTTAATTTTAAAAGTTGCTCAAATTCTTCTTCATTATAACTATTAGTATTTTTTAAAGCAATATTTTCAATACCTTTTATTTGCTCAGCTGCATCTTCTAATACTAATCCATCATAACGCATTGATTCTTTCAAAATGTTAGCAATTTCCGACAACTGATTAATTTCTGATAGGTTAATCGGTTGATTTTTAAATTGTAAATAAAGTGCACCCCAGATTTTTTGATTAGGAAAAGCTTGTTTTATCACATCTAAATAGGTCATAAATTGTAAACTTAGTCCATCATAAGCCTCTTGCAATTTAAATGAATGAGCACTTGATTTATAGTCAATCACTCCTAAGTAATCTGTAGAAAGTTGGTCAAGACGGTCAATTCTTCCTCGTAAATAAATATCATCAACTGAAAAATTTCCTAACTCACTTTTAGATAAACCAAAACTACTTTCTGTCAGTAAAGTTTTTAGTTCATCAGTAGATACAGTTGCTTTCAAAACAGTCGCCGTTTGCCTGACAATCTCTTCTAAATTACTCCAAGTAAATCTTGCCGTTGCATCTTGTGTAAAATAGCGTGAATAGTTTTTGTCAACTTCTTGTAAAACAAGTGTCAACTTTTCATCAAAATTTTCTGCTGATAAGTCAGTCTCTTTCATGACTTTTTCAAAAACTTCATGGAAAAAATTCCCAACAATTTTAGAATTAATATCAATATTTTCAAAAGTTTCCAGACTTAGTGTATTCTCTAAAAAGTACTGATATTCACAATTGTAAAAACGTTCAAAAGAACTGACAGAAGCATAAATTTTATCACCATAAATTTGTTCAAGTGTGTCTGGTGCCAAATTTACAGTGTCAATATCTTTAGCTAAATCGAGTAATATTTTTTGAAAATCAGCATTTGATTTCACTAATATTCGAAAAATACTAGACCAAAAAACTCGCTTATCCTCATTGGTTTCCTCAGATTCAACTAATTCACGTTCAATTTGTCCAATCATGGCAATGACCGAACGGCTATTTCCAATGTGTTCTAGACTTTCAAAAAGATTCACTCCTTGAATTTTTTGAAGGATTTTTTCATCAGCATCTTTTAAAAATAATTGAAAAACTGGAGAAAATTCTCCCTGTTCATTGGTCATAATCTGTGGCATTGACAAAACTAAACTCTCTTTTGCCGAGTTAATCAAAGACAAGACTGTAAACTGATTTTTTTGATAGTTGGCAACATTAAGTTGCTCAATAAATTGATTTTCATCAGTTGTCTGATTAATTTCTAATCGCTCTTCATCTGATAAGAGCGTCGAATTTTTCTTTATTCGAGGGAAATTCGTTTGACTTAAACCAATAGCATAAATATACTTATTTGTTTTGGGTTCAACAAGTTCATAGTCTTTAACATTAACAACATCAACATTTGCTGGAATTTGACGATATTTTGCATTTTTCAAACCAGCCAATAAGATATCTAAAAACTCTACACTTTTCAATTTCTCATCAGAAAAAACAGCGAAGAACTCATTCAGCGTTGAAATTAACATTTGCCAGACTTGTTCATGTTTATCAGCCATTTGATGTTCATTTTGTAATTCGGCAGCGGAAAAATAGGCATTCATATTTGCCATTACATTTCCATTT
Organism: Lactococcus cremoris subsp. cremoris NBRC 100676; assembly: GCF_001591705.1. Lineage (GTDB taxonomy): Bacteria > Bacillota > Bacilli > Lactobacillales > Streptococcaceae > Lactococcus > Lactococcus cremoris. The sequence continues at coordinate 31,379 of NZ_BCVK01000023.1, forward strand.
TCAAGTAAAGCTTGTAAATCAGAAACCCATTTTTTTCCTGTTTTTTGTCGATTATTCCCTAAAAATACTTGTAAAGGAGATTCACTTCCAAGTAGTTTTTCCCGCATTTCATTAACTAATTCAATTTGAGAAAATTCACTTTCATTAAATTCTTCTGTAAATTTCTTGCGACCTGAAATTTTATACTTTTGAACATAGTATTCAAAGTAATCAATAACTTCTTCATCAAGGTTGACATCTGTGTAAACTTTACTTTTTAAAAGATTGACAACATCATCCGTTCGATAATTATTTTTTTTGATGGCAAATAGACTTTCAAAAAAGATCACTAAAGGATGCTGGCTCATGGATTCTTCTTGAGCATAGAAAAATGGAATCTCATAGAGATCAAAAATTTCTTTCAAAGTAATCTCATAAGCTGCTGGATCACCAACTAAAACAGTAAAATCTTTGAAAAAAGCCCCTTGGCTGATTTTTTGTCTAATTTCCTTAGCCACTCGTTCGATTTCAACTTTTTGATTTTCAGCTTCCCAGATTCTAAAATACTTTTCATCTTCTGCTTTTAATTCAATTTTTTCATCAGTAATAACAAAACGAGAATCTAAATCAAGCATTCTTGTCAACTTACTGTAAACTTCGTTGACAGATGAAGAAGCTATTTTTCTTAATTCTACTGGATATTTATTTCGAAAGCGAGTAATCATCTGACTCGTTCCCACGTAAATTGTCTCCGAACCAGCTGTCAGTGAATTTTCATCACTATAAGTTCCAACAACAAAGCGGGCAACTTTCTCTTGAATACTTTCAATAAATAACTCTTCTTCCGCAGAAAATCGAGTATAACCATCAATGATAATTGTTACATCTTTAAGCTGCTGATCAAATTCTCCATCAGCAAGTCGATTTGTAAAATCTCCAAATTCTGAGTAATTCGCATATTCCACAGATAATTCAGCTTCAAATGTTGTTAGAATTTTTTTCAATTCTTGATTCTTAGGATTATCTGGCAAATTTTCTACTGACAGATTGGCTGTCAGCAATTCTGCTCTCAATTGAATCAGCATCTCTAAAAATCCGGCTGAATCCTGCAATGAAAAATAAAGCGGAATTTCATCTTTTTTAAAACTTCTCAAAATACGCCGAAAAAGCATCGAAAGCCCCACCGTGCCTAACTCTGTTTTCATTGTTGCTTTTTCACGCTTGTCAAAGTAATAAGGCAGTTGTTTAAACCGCGTAACAAGTAAATCAAAAACTGCTGTATCACTACCTTTTGCTAATCGTTCTAATATTTCTTTCTCCTTCTCAAATGACATTGAAGAAGGCACAATGTAATAAACTTTCCGATTTTTTTCAAGTTCTTCAAGAGCAATTTCTAATAATCCCTCCGTCAAATCTTGTGTAATTTCAGTATATAAAATTTCCATAAAAAATAGACCTAACTTTCGTTAAGTCCATTATAACAAAATCTAAATTTACTGACAGATATTTTCGTCAGTAAATCTAAGCTGACAAAAGAGCTGTCAGTAAAATTAATTTGTACGTACTGGTGTAATCAATTGAACAAATCCAGATTCTTCATTCCGTGGTTGCAAAGTGAACGGACGAACGTTAGAAATGAAACGAATTCGTACTTCTGGTGCTTTAATCACTTTCAAAGCATCAATCAAATACTCAGGATTGAAACTGATAGATAAATCATTACCTTCTTTTGATAAGGCTGTCAGTTCTTCATGAACAGAACCTACTTCAGGAGAGTTTGCTGTGGTTACGACAGAATCACCTGAAACAGTCAATTTTACTGTTCCGTTGGTTGTCATTACTGTCAATAAACGTGCACGATCCATTGTATGACGCAATTGCGCAGCATCAAAAACCAAATCTAAAGTATAATCGGCTTCATTTGGAATCAAACGATTAGTATCAGGATAAGAACCCTCAATCAAACGACTATAATAACTAATTGTTTCATTTTGGAAAAGCATTTGGCTTCCACTGATGAAAATTTCAATCTCTTCTTCATCATTTGTGAAAACATTTTTAAAACTATTAATTGATTTACTTGGTAAAATTACATCAAATTTTAAGTCTGTATCTTCTAAAGGCAATAAACGTTGGCTCATTCGATGTGAGTCAGTTGCTACAGCTTTTAATTCACCCGTTGACAAAGTTTCTAAGTGAACCCCTGTGAAAATTGGACGATTTTCTTGAGTACTTACAGCAAAAACAGTCTCTGTGAAAATTTCTTTCAAAACTTTCACTTTCATTTTTAAAGAAGAACCTTCAGAGATTTCTTGTAAATGCGGATAAATTTCAGAATCTAAACCTTTTAAAGTAATTTCTGATTTACCAGAAGTCAACAAAACTTGTTTTTGTTCTTTTTCAATAAATTCCAAAGTAACTTCAGGAAGTTGACTTACTACATTTTCAAAGAAAGCAGCTTCTAATAAGACAGAACCAGTTCCTGAAATAAGCATACTTGCATCTTTATTATCAGCTGGCAAAAAGTTTTTGATTGAAATTTGACCATTTGAACCAATCAAGGTAATTCCTTTTTCTTCAACTTCAATTTTTAATTTTGTTAAAGCAGGAATTGTAACTTTAGAACCAATTGCTTGTTTGGTAATTTTCAAAGCATTTTGAAAGGCAGTTTTATTAATTGAAAATTTAATCATGATATTCCTTTATAATTTCTTTTTATAAATATAATAGTAATAGTAGTAGGTCCTGTGGATAATCTGTATAAGACAAATCCTCTTAGAGGCGTAAGGTTTTCCCCTGTGGATAATTAAAGAATAAGGCTTTTATAAGTCCGTAAGTTTTCCACAGTTCTAAAATTTACGCTTAATGCTATCAATATCTTTTTGGACATCCATATCATTTTTCATTTTATCTGAAATTTGCTTATAAGCATACATTACTGTTGTATGGTCACGACCTCCAAAAGCAGTTCCAATTGCTGGAAGGCTCGTACCTAAAAGTTCTCTGACAAGATACATTGCAATTTGTCTAGGAAAAGCAATCTCTTTAGGGCGTTTAGGTCCGACAAGGTCGGAAAATGAAATATGATAATAATTTGCAACTTCATCTTGTATTTTTTTTATAGTCAGATTTGATAGAGATTGTTGAGTTGCATTTTTTAAGGAACGAAGAGCCTGACTCGCTGTCTCAATATCAACTATTGAAATCCCATTAGCACGAGCCACAAATTCTACTCGATTAAGAGCTCCTTCAAGTTCACGAACGTTTGAGTCGATTTGACCAGCGATATAAGATAAAGTCTCACTAGGAAATTCTAAATGGCTTGATTCTGATTTTATCAGTAGAATAGCCATCCGTGTTTCATAGTCAGGGGCTGTAATATCAGTAGTCAAGCCCCAAGAGAAGCGTGAAACCAAACGATCTTCCAAGTTATTTAATTCTTGAGGAATGCGGTCAGAAGTCAAAACAATCTGAGAGCCTTTATCGTAGAGTGCATTAAAAGTATTGAAAAATTCGTTTTTCGTACCTTCTTTATCACTGAAAAATTGAACATCATCTAATAGAAGTAAGTCTAAGTTACGATAAGTATTCTCAAAACTTTCCATCTGATTTTTACGTGTTGCATTAACATAATCGTTAACGAAATTCTCTGACGAAACATATTTGATTCGAGCTGTAGGATTATCAGTTAAAATCTGATTCCCAATTGCATGCATCAAATGGGTTTTACCTAAACCAGCGCCACCATAGATAAACAAGGGATTGTAAGTATCACCAGGTTTATCAGCAACAGCAATTGCAGCGGCTAAAGTCCAACGGTTACCAGGACCTTGGACAAAGTTTTCAAAATTATATTTCTCATTAAGTCCACTAACCAAAGGGGAAGTAGGCTTCGCAACGGAAAGAGGTTCATCAACCGGTGATTGATTATTTAAACGACGTAGTTCAATATCAGTAAGTTCATCATTCGCATAAAGTTCATAATCAATCATCCGACCAAAGACTTCAAATCCTGCCGTTGTGATCAAATCGGACTGTTTTTTCCAATAATCTTTTTTCATTCCACTATCAAGCAAGATATTGGCAGTATCTTGCTCGACAGACATTAATTGAGCAGGCTCAATAAAAAAATCATAAGCTTGTTTACCGATACTCTGCCTAGCCAGCTCGGTTACACGGGCCCAAAATTTTTGATTTTCATTAAGGGATGCCATATTACTCCTTTACTTTTTAGTTTGTTGATAACTCATTATATCATTTCACTTTATATTTTTCCACAGTCTGTTGAAATTAACAAAAGAAAGTTTTCCACCATCTGAAAAAGTTATTAACAAATTTGTGGATAATGTGTAAAAAATTTTTTATCCACAGGAAATAGCAAATGATAGTAATGTTTTTCAGACTTATCCCCAGAGATAAAAATAGCAAAATTAAGAGCAAAATACCTGTGGAAAACAAAAAAATTAAAAAAGATTAATCACAGCTTTTTGACAAGCTCAACCCATTTTGTGGATATATGCTAAATCAACGAAACTATCAGCTTTATAAGGAGTAAATTATCATAATTTTAACTTTCTACTATATAAAAAATAAAATTTAAGCATTAAAAATCGAAAAGACTGCTACAAAAAAATTACTAATCTAGGAAGACAATCTAAAAGAAAAGGGATATTCTATGAAATTTATGAAGGTTTCAGCACTAATTTAATTAGAAAATAAAAAAA
>NZ_BCVK01000024.1 GCF_001591705.1 Lactococcus cremoris subsp. cremoris NBRC 100676
TATAATAAGTATTAATAAAAAATAAAAGGAGAGCCAATATAGAGCTTTCCTTTTATTTTTTATTAATTGATTTTCTTTGTAGAGCTCTTTAATTTTTTCTGGTTTCAAATTTTAAACAACTTAAGATATTTTAGCCATCAAATCAACCATCTCAATCGCACCAACTGCTACCTCAAATCCTTTATTTCCTGCTTTTGTTCCTGAACGTTCAATCGCTTGTTCAATATTCTCTGTCGTCAGTACTCCAAACATAACAGGGATATTTGAATTCAGTGAAACATGGGCAATCCCTTTAGAAACCTCGCTACAAACAAAATCATAATGTGAAGTAGAACCTCGAATCACCGTACCTAAGCAGATAATGGCATCATATTTATCTGAACTTGCCATTTTTGCGCAATAAGCGGAATTTCAAATGCTCCTGGCACCCAAGCAATATCAATTTGTTCTTCTTGAACACCATGTCTTTTGAGAGCATCTAAGGCCCCTGCTAAGAGTTTTGCGTTGATGAATTCGTTAAAACGTGCAACTACAATTCCATATTTGGCATTTCCTGTTGTTAAATTTCCCTCAAAGACTGTCATTTTTCTATCCATGCTTTCTTTTTATTTTAATCGAACAAATGTCCCATTTTATTTTGCTTTACTTTTAAATAATCCTGATCAAATTCATTTTCTTTAATTTGAATTGGAACTCTTTCTTTAACTGGTAGCCCATATTTTGAAAAATCATTGATTTTTTGTGGGTTATTAGTCATTAATCTTAAAGACTTCACACCAAGTGTTTTCAGAATTTGAGCACCTATGGAGTATTCACGCGCATCTTCTTCAAAACCTAGGGCTAAATTTGCTTCAATTGTATCAAGCCCCTCATCTTGAAGTGAATAAGCACGAAGTTTGTTGATTAAACCGATTCCTCGCCCTTCTTGCCGAAGATATAATAAAACCCCTCGTCCCTCGGCATTTATCTGTGTTAGAGCTTGTTCTAATTGTTCACCACAATCACATTTCATTGAGCCAAAAGCATCTCCAGTCAAACATTCCGAATGAACTCGGCAAAGCACTGCTTCTCCCTCTCCAATGTCCCCCTTAACTAGGGCGACATGATGCTCACCATTTATTTTATTGACAAATCCAAAGATTTCAAAATAACCATATTTTGTTGGAAGTTTCGCTCTGGTAACTTGCTCAACCAGTTGTTCATTTTGTTTTCGATATTCTTGTATGGCCTTGATTGTGATAAAATTCAAGTCCCATTCTTTTGCTTTTTCTTGAAGTTCTTCTGTGCGCATCATGCTACCATCTTCGGCCATTATTTCAACACAAACTCCCACTTCCTTTAGACCAGCAAGTCGTAACAAATCAACTGTTGCTTCTGTGTGTCCATTGCGTTCTAAGACTCCATTTTTCTTTGCAATCAGAGGAAAGACATGACCAGGTCTTCGAAAATCTTCGACTGAACTTTCTTCATCAGCAAGTTTTCTAATAGTCAGCGAACGGTCAAAGGCTGATACCCCTGTACTTGTCTCTACATGATCGACAGAAACAGTAAAAGCTGTCCCGTGGTTGTCTGTATTTCTCTCCGTCATTGCTGACAAATGCAGACTCTTAGCATATTTTTCACTCATCGGACTACAAATTAATCCCTTTGCCTGACTGGCCATGAAGTTTATCTTTTCTGGACTAATCATTTCGGCTGCACAAATCAAATCTCCTTCATTTTCTCTATTCTCGTCATCAGTGACAATGATCATTTCGCCTGCTTTAAGGGCTGTTAAGGCTTCTTCTACTGTATTATATTGAAACATTTTATCTCCTCTTAAAATCCATAATCAATTATTTTATCCTTTGTCAGCAAGGAAGACCCTGTAAAAGAATCTTTCCCAGTAAGTAATTTTTCGATATATTTACCCAATATATCGTTCTCCAAATTAACTTTATCTCCAACCTTCTTTGCAGACAATATGGTCTCTTTGATAGTATGAGGAATTATTGACACACTAAAAGATTTTGAAGTCACATGAGCCACCGTAAGACTGATGCCATCAATCGTAATAGAGCCTTTTTCAACAACATATTTCATTAAGTCTACAGTTGTTTGAACTTCAAACCAAACCGCATTTTCTTCCTTCTTGATTGATAAAATCTTTCCTGTACCATCAATATGCCCTGAAACAATATGTCCGCCAAATCGACCATTTAGAGCCACTGCTCGCTCTAAATTAACTTTACTTCCTACTGTTAATTCCCCTAAATTTGAACGCTTGAAACTCTCTGGCATAACATCTCCTGTAAATTCTTTATGATTAAATGCGGAAACAGTCAAACAGAGACCATTTGTTGAGATAGAATCCCCAAGTTTTAAATCTTCTAAGATACTGGAAGCTCGAATGCTTAATTTAGACGACTTATCTCTCTTTTGAATTTGAGTTACTTCTCCTACTTCCTCAATAATTCCTGTAAACATTAAATGAGCTCACTTTCTAATAATATATCTTCTCCTAAATAGACCACTTTCGGTCGGTCTAGTAAATAGGCTTGATTGGGATGCTCTACTCCTTGTCCATCAACAGGACTTGGAGCTTCTTTCCCACCAAATATTTTAGGCGCAATATAGGCCTGAACTTTTTGAACAATTCCTGCTTTTAATGCTGAGGCGTTGAGTCTTGCTCCCCCTTCTAAAATAAGACTATCAATTTCTCTTTCTCCTAACTTAGTGATTAAATCTTTCAAATCCAAATGTTCAGATATGGAAGAAACTAGTAAAATCTCGCAACCGGCTTCAATAAAAGCTTGATGTTTTTGAATGTTTTCATTTGAGGTAGCAATGATTGTTGGAATTTCAAATGCAGTAGAAACAATCTTAGACGTAAGAGGGGTTCGAAGTTGAGTATCACAAATAATTCTAATTGGATTTATCCCATTTTTTATTCTGGCAGTTAATTGTGGGTCATCTTTCAGAAGTGTTTCAACACCAATCATGATTGCCATGAAACGTGAACGGTCTTCATGTACCTTTTGTCTTGCTTTTTCACCTGTAATCCATTTGGATTGACCTTTATAAGTCGCAATTTTTCCATCAAGAGTCATCGCATACTTCATCATGACGTAGGGGGTTCTTTGAGTGACGTAATGAAAAAAATCTTATTTAAGTCTTTGCACTCTTTTTCTAGAACTTTTAATGAAACATCAATTCCAGCTTTTTTCATTGCTTCAATTCCCTTACCGGCTACTAAAGGATTTGGGTCTAGACTCCCAATGACTACACGCTTCACTTTATTTTTGATGATTGCTTCAAAACAAGGCGGTTGCTTGCCTTGGTGGGCACAAGGTTCTAAGGTCACATAAATGGTTGACCCCTCCGGTGATTCTATACAAGATTTAAATGCATTGATTTCCGCATGTGCTTCTCCATATTTCTCATGATAACCTTGACCAATAATTTGACCATCATTGACAATAATCGCTCCTACTTGAGGATTTGGATTAACGTTTCCCCCTCCTTTTCGAGCCAGTAGGATTGCTAAATTCATAAAATGCTCATCATTTTCCATCCATTTATCCTTTCTAAAAAAAATAAGCCCCAAAATAATATTTCAAGGGCTTAGGATAATTTTCTATTTTATTCAAGCAAAAAAATAGCTCAAAAAAACCAAAAATGGAGTGAATTAGATAGATTCACTCCAGAGTTTAAGGCTAAATAGAAATAATACTATCATGAGTATTATGGGTTTTTATCTTCTTTCATCCAGACTATACTGTCGGCCTCGGAGTTTCACCGAATCATGCTGCTAGCAGCTCGCGGGCTATACCGCTGGTAGGGAATTTCACCCTGCCCTGAAGATTTATTAAATTGTAGCTAAAGTATAGCATTTAATTTTAAAGATTGTCAAGATATAAAAACGTATTCTTTAAAATAATTATTTTGAAGGTCCTATCAAAAGTCTAATGATATTTTTATTTATCAAATAATATTATATTTATATATTTGCTCAAAAATTACAATTTTGCTAAAATGGCTCTATTAGAACAATAGGATAATATCATGCAAGAAATAAAAATAAATGATCAGCTCACTTGGCTTTCTTTTAATGTTGAGGATCTTAGAAATACTTCTGAGCTTGCTACTTATGGCATTGACCTAGAAACACTTCAATATGCCGAAGATAAAAACGAACGTCCCCATACAGAATTTATTCCTGACAGCCAAGACTTTGTGCTTATTTTTAATAGTTTAGATTTACTCAAGTCAGAAGCTCATTACAAGACAGTTCCCGTTACCTTTGTAGCTCAAAAAAATCGATTAATTACACTCTATCATCCAGAAAATGAATACTTAATTAATCAAATAAAAAGTTATTGTTTACAAAATAGGCCACAAACGGTCTATCAACTTCTTTTTATCAGTTTATTTTTAATTTCCGAGGCTTTCTTTCCTTATTTGGAAAAAATTGATAAGTCTAAAGAAGAAATTAATCAAAAATTGCGTGAAAAAACAACCAAGAAAAATTTGCTCGCACTTTCTGATATTGAAACAGGAATGCTCTACATTGTGTCTAGTGCCAATCAAAATACTTTACTACTTGAGCAGCTTAAAACTAAAAGTATTTACAGACAGTTCAATGAAACTGAAAAAGAACAGCTTGAAGATGCGATAATCGAAGCCCAACAGCTTGCAAGTATGACTCAGCTCAATGCACAAATTCTTGAACAGTTGGCCGGAACTTATAATAATGTCCTTAATAATAATCTAAATGATAATATGACGACCTTAACTATCGTATCAGTTCTTTTAGCTGGTTTGGCCGTCATTACTGGTTTTTTTGGAATGAATATTCCGCTTCCGCTCACTCATCAAAAAGATGCTTGGGTCTGGATTATTGGCGCCTGTATCATTCTTTGGCTACTATATGCTGCCCTCTTTCGTTATATTATTGGTCGAAGACAATAAAAAAATTCAGCAAAAGCTGATTTTTTTATTTTATTTTTACGCTTGCAATTTTTTCAAGATCATCAGCAATTGGATGTCCATTACTTGTTCGATCTGATAATGATAAATCGCACAAATTAATATCATATTTCTTGCCAGTCTCACTGATTACTTCTAATACTTGTTCATCAGTTTCTTTTGTCGCTGGTGCTTTAGCTTGACTGAACAAATCTAATTCTTCGGTCAATGCTGATAAATCAGCAGTTGAATTGATTAAACCAGCCGCAAATACGGTATGGTTATTTGTCTTCAATGTCCGTAAAACTTGAAGACCTCGATTTGCTCGTGATGTGGCTGGAATATCCTCTGTTTTAACTCGTTTAATAAATGCCCGTTGAGTCAACAGATACCAACTATTTGAGTTGACAAAGAAAGCTGCTTTTATCTTATCATCATTTTTAAGATTCATTGCCTTCACACCTGCTGCTCTAGCACCCAAGACTGGGACATCATCCAGATTAAAGCGAAGGGCATAGCCATTTTCAGAAATAATCATGAGGTCAGTAAATTGAACAGGACTAATGAGTACAATTTCATCATCATTTCCTTTAAGTTTAGCATAAGGAGTTGACTTCGAGCGGTAAGTTCGCCATGGTGAAAAACTTTCACGTTCAATTTGTTTAATTTGTCCATTTCGTGTAACCACGACTAGATTTTCACCTGCAAATGCATCAACAATTTGAACATAAATTACTTTTTCATCAGATGAAAAATTAGAAAGACTTTGTGACAAATGTTCTCCAATATCCTTCCAGCGAACGTCAGAAAGTTCATGAATTGGACGGTAAATCACATTACCAAGATTTGTGAAAATCAAGAGATGTTGTGTTGTTTTAGCGTTAGCATAGTAAAGAAGTTCGTCATCATCACGTTTCCCGATTTCTTCAAGTGCTGATGAAGCAAATGACCGAGGTGATGTTCGTTTGATATAACCTGAACGAGTTACTGAAACGACAGTATCTTCAGCGACAATCAATTCACTGGCTTCTATCTCAATGGTTTGTACTTCATCTTGAAGTTCACTACGGCGTGGTTTGGCAAATTTTTTCTTCACTTCACGCAGTTCGCGCTTCATTAAATTAAACAAGGTACGTTCATCATTAATAATCGCTTTAAGTTCAAGAATTTTTTGCTCTAATTCAGCTTGTTCATTTTGCAAAGTGACAATGTCAGTATTGGTCAAACGATAAAGTTGCAAAGTGACAATAGCTTCGGCTTGTTCTTCGGTAAATCCAAATGAAACTTTGATATTTTCTTTGGCATCTGCTTTATTTTCTGAAGCACGAATCGTTGCCACCACTTCATCTAAAATAGAAACCATGCGAATCAGACCTTCAACAATATGAAGTCTTTTTTCCGCTTTATTTAGGTCAAATTGCGAGCGTTTGATAATGACATCTTCGCGGTGTTTAACGTAAGAACGGAGCATTTGTAAGACACCAGTTTGAACAGGTGTCATGTTGTCAATTGCGACCATGTTAAAGTTATAATTTACTTGTAAATCAGTATTTTTGAACAAGTAATTCAAAACAAGCTGACTATCTGCTTCTTTCTTTAATTCAATTGCAATCCGCAATCCTTCGCGGTCAGATTCATCACGAACTTCAGCAATACCTGGCACTTTAGCATTGACACGAACATCGTCAATTTTCTTGACTAAGTTTGCTTTATTTAATTCAAAAGGAATTTCAGTAACAATAAGTTGCTCACGGCCGCCTTTCATTGGTTCAATATCAACTTTTGAACGAACAACGATGCGCCCTTTTCCTTTTTCATAAGCTTTTCTGATTTCACCTTTCCCTTGAATGATTCCGCCAGTAGGAAAATCGGGTCCAGGTAAAAATTCCATGATTTTTTCTACATCAGCTTTAGGGTGGTCAATCATATGAATGGTTGCATCAATGACTTCGCCAAGATTATGGGGTGGAATATCTGTGGCATAACCGGCTGATATCCCGGTTGAACCATTGACTAAAAGATTTGGAAAAGCAGCTGGTAAAACGGTTGGTTCTTTCTCTGTATCATCAAAGTTCCAAGCCTGACTTACGGTATCTTTCTCAATATCTGATAACAGGTATCCAGAAATTTCTGAAAGACGAGCTTCGGTATAACGCATTGCGGCAGGTGGATCACCATCCATCGAACCGTTATTCCCGTGCATTTCAATTAAAGGTTCGCCCATTTTCCAGTCTTGACTCATCCGAATCATCGCTTCATAAATTGAGCTATCACCGTGTGGGTGAAAATTACCCATGACGTTCCCGACCGATTTGGCTGACTTACGGTAGGACTTATCAAAGGTATTTCCGTCTTTGTTCATCGAATAAAGAATTCGACGCTGTACGGGTTTTAAACCATCACGGATGTCGGGTAGCGCCCGCTCCTGAATGATATATTTTGAATATCGACCAAATCGGTCGCCCATTATATCTTCTAATGGTAAGGTTTGAATGTTTGACATATTTCAACTTTCTTTTTAGAAAATTTCTTTAATTTTTATACTAATTCTTTTATTAACTTATAATAAGAATGATTTTTACTGACAGTTCTTCTAGTCTATCAGACTAGAATATAAAATCACTTTTCCTATTCTACCACAAAATTAAAACGAAAAAAACTGACACATTATTTATTGGGCAAAATCGATAAGATTGTTTATCTCTTGAAAAACTACTGACAGCTTAATTTGAAGTGAAAAAATTACTGACAAAGCTGTCAGTAAATTTTTTCATCTTAGAAGTTCAATATCATATTTACATGTTTAATATCATCTTCATAAAAGGGTTCTGAATTTTCAACAAAGCCAAATGAAGCATAAAAATCTCGTAAATAATATTGGGCCTCGATAGTCACTGCTGCTTCCCCATTTTCTTTGAGAACTTCCAAAGCCTTATCAATAAGACCACGTCCAAGATTTTGTCCACGAAATTCAGGATTAACAAGGACACGACCAATCGAAGCCTCATTAAATGAAATCCCTTGTGGAAGAAGACGACAAAGGGCCATCAACTCTCCTTTGTCATTTTCTAACCAAAGATGTTGCGCCACTTGGTCTTTACCGTCAAGTTCTTGGTAAGGACAATTTTGCTCCACAACAAAGACAGCCGTACGCAAACTCAAAAGTTGATACATCTCATCTGTTGTTAATTGATTAAAGTTTTTTAATTTCCAAATTGCTGTCATTTCTCTTCCTCCATAATCGTGACGAAATTGGCTTTTTGCATTTCTTTTAGAAAATCAGAATGAATTTTCACTTTTTCTGAATTATGTAAACGAATTTTTAGACTTGAACCTGTAGAATATTCTCGTTCAACCGAAATTCCTAGGACTTCAAACCGTTCCCATTTTCGTTCCAAATTTTGCTGATAGTAGACCAAAGCCTTGGTAATGGGTAAGTTTAACTTTCGACGAATGCTGTCAGTAATTTCATCAGAACTGTCACCAAATAAATCTAACTGACCAAGTTCGTCAGCAACTTCTGATTCTACTGATCGCTCAACTTCTTCAATTTTTTGTAAATATTGATAGAGTTTAGCTGTAATTAGACAGTCATTAAGGGCATCATGCGAACGTAAATCATTCATTTCCAGTAAATCTTTGAAATTTTCCAAAGCATAAGAGGACATGGTCAGAAGTTTTTTACTTTCTGCTAAAGTATCATAGACACGAAAAGCTTCAACATCGGTGATGGCGCAATCAATAATCGCTTGATAGAGGAATGAAATATCAAAAGGTGCGTTATGTGCCACTAATAAATGACCTTTGATAAAATCTAAAAAATCGGGTAAGATTTCTTCAATCGTTGGTTGATTTAACAAATCCGCTGGTTTTATCCCAGTCAATTGGGTAATTTCTGTCGAAACATAAGAACGTTGGTTTTTTACTAATTGATTGAATCTGGCAAGTTCTTGATTATTTTCATCATATTTTACCGCACCAATTTGAATAATTTCATTTTTTTGTGCAGAAAATCCTGTGGTTTCAAAGTCAAATACGACATATTTCTCAGACATTTTTATTTAGTTCCTCAATAATTTCTTTTGTTTTAATTACTTTCCCAAATTTAGGAATTTCTGTCAGCGTTTTCTGGAAGTTTTTTAACTTTCTGTCAGCGCAAGCATCTTCGATAATGAAAGACTCAAAAGCAGATTCAGCTCCATCCTTGGCTGTTTTGACGACACCATTACTCAACGAAACCCCAGTAACATAGATTTTACTGACAGAAAGTTTTTTTAGCTCATCAGCTAAGCCATAGTCTGATTGTTTAAATGCTGATGGGCCAAATTTTACCAACTTATGCAGTCTTGAATTATTATCTAATTCATCTTGTAGAATCATGCGAGAAAAAGCTTCTTTAGCGGATTTCCAAAGTATTTTTGGCTCAACTGTCACTAAATAAACCGGCTGATTTGCTTGGTCAAAAGCGGCAATCAGCGCTCGATTGTTCTCAATGATTTTATCCCAACCATAAGGTTCAGCTTTTTTTGCTAATTTCTTAATGAATGCTTGTAAATCAATAATAATTAATGCTGAATTTTGCATTGCTTATCTTTTCGTTATAAGAAAGTCTTTTAGATTTTCTTTCATTTTATCACAAATTAAAGCAAAAAACCTCGAAAAATCGAGGTAATTATTTGAATAAAATTGTTTAGAAAGCTGTATCTTCTTCCATCGTAAATTTCACATTATTTTCAATCCATTTACGACGTGGTTCAACTTTATCACCCATCAGCACGGAAACACGCTTTTCTGCTTGCGCTGCATCATCAATTGTTACTTGAATCAGTGTCCGAGTTTCTGGGTCCATCGTTGTTTCCCAAAGTTGGTCAGCGTTCATTTCCCCCAGTCCTTTATAACGTTGAAGATTTGCATTTTTACCAAACTGCTTACGAAGTTCTGCTAGCTCGCCATCTGTCCAAGCGTACCCTATCTTCTCTTTTTTTCCTTTTCCTTCACTCATTTTATAAAGTGGAGGAAGCGCAATATAAACATGTCCAGCTTCTACAAGAGGTTTCATATAGCGATAGAAGAAAGTCAATAAAAGTGTTTGAATGTGTGCCCCATCAGTATCCGCATCGGTCATGATAATCACTTTATCATAATTACGGTCAGCCAAAGTAAAATCTGCACCAACACCAGCACCAATAGTGTAAATCATGGTATTGATTTCCTCATTTTTGAGAATATCTTGCATTTTTGCTTTTTCGGTATTAATTACTTTCCCACGTAAAGGCAAAATAGCTTGAAATTTTCGGTCTCGTCCTTGTTTGGCAGAGCCGCCCGCTGAATCCCCTTCGACCAAATAAAGTTCATTTTTATTTGGATTTTTTGTTTGGGCAGGTGTTAATTTCCCTGACAAAAGACCCTTATCTTTTTTAGATTTTTTACCATTTCGAGAATCTTCGCGTGCTTTACGAGCTGCTTCACGTGCTTCACGCGCTTTGATTGCTTTACGAATCAGGTTTTGAGCCAATTCACCATTTTCCATCAAATAAAAACTTAATTTTTCAGAAACGAGGCTGTCCACCACTGGACGAGCCAAAGGTGAACCCAATTTATCTTTGGTTTGTCCTTCAAATTGGAGATGTTCCTCTGGAATTAATACAGATAAAACTGCCGTTAAACCTTCACGATAATCAGACCCTTCCAGATTTTTATCTTTATCTTTAAGCAAATTGACTTTACGAGCATATTCGTTCATTGCCTTAGTGATAGCTGTTTTTAAACCTGCTTCGTGCGTTCCGCCATCTTTAGTCCGAACATTATTAACAAACGAAAGAATATTTTCTGAATAGCCATCATTATACTGGAGGGCAACTTCAACTTCAAAACCATCTTGCTTTCCTTCAAAATAAAGAACTGGAGTTAAGCTATCTTTATCTTCATTCAGGTAGGCTACAAAATCCTGAACTCCATTTTCATAATGAAATTCTTCTTTTTCATCCGTACGTTTATCTTCAAGACTAATCGTTACTTCTTTCAAAAGAAAGGCCGATTCATTTAAACGCTCAGAGATGATGTTATATTTAAATTCAGTTGTTGAAAAAATAGTAGAATCGGGCATGAAAGTCACTTTTGTCCCCGTTTTTGATTTCGGAGCTTTCCCTATTTTTTCCAAAGTAGTTGCTGGATGTCCTCCATTTTCAAAACGTTGGCGATAAACAGTCCCATCACGAGTGATTTCAACTTCTAACCAAGTAGAAAGAGCATTTACCACCGAAGATCCTACACCATGCAATCCACCAGAAGTTTTATATCCCCCTTGACCAAATTTACCACCAGCATGAAGAATAGTGAAAATAACCTCAACAGTTGGAATTCCCATCGCGTGTTTTCCGACAGGCATTCCGCGCCCTTCATCTTCTACAGATAAAGAACCATCAGCATTAATGGTCACTGTAATTTTATTCCCAAAACCAGATAAGGCCTCATCGACTGCATTATCTACAATTTCCCAAACCAAATGGTGCAAACCTGTTCCATCAGTTGATCCGATATACATCCCTGGGCGCTTTCTGACCGCGTCCAAACCTTCAAGGACCTGAATTGCACTGTCATCGTAATTATTAATATCTATTACCATCTATTTTCCTCTCATCGAAAGCCCATATCTTTTATCAGCAAGATCATCACTCGCTTTGTTCGCAATTTACTGACAAAAAATATTCATCTTGATTATTGTACCTTGTTCAGAACGCTTTGTCAAAGGACTGCTGAGAATTTCAAAAGCTAATCGTAAGATATTTGCTTCAATTAAGCCAATAAGTTTCAATATTGTCAGTAATCTTTAATAAAAATATGGTATAATTGTACAGTTAAAAGAGATTATCGATTTTAAACGAAATAAACTTCGGAGAACTTATGCTTATTATTATTCTTCTTCTCATTGCCAGCTATCTTTTAGGGGCAATTCCTTTTGGACTATGGATTGGCAAGATTTTTTTCAAAAAAAATCTTCATGATTATGGTTCAGGAAATACTGGAACGACCAATACTTTTCGTATTCTTGGTGTAAAGGCTGGGATTGCGGTCT
Source organism: Lactococcus cremoris subsp. cremoris NBRC 100676 (assembly GCF_001591705.1). GTDB lineage: Bacteria > Bacillota > Bacilli > Lactobacillales > Streptococcaceae > Lactococcus > Lactococcus cremoris. The sequence continues at coordinate 12,023 of NZ_BCVK01000024.1, forward strand.
TTATTTTTGACTTGCTTAAAGGAACTTTAGCAACTCTTCTTCCACTTATCTTCCATATTAATGGAGTCTCTCCTTTAATTTTTGGATTGTTGGCTGTCATTGGTCATACCTTATCTATTTTCGACCATTTTAAAGGTGGGAAAGCTGTGGCTACTTCTGCTGGTGTCGTCCTTGGATTTAGTCCATTCTTTCTTCTTTATCTTCTCGTTATTTTCATTCTTGTTCTCTGGCTCTTTAGTATGATTAGCCTCTCAAGTGTTGTCGCCGCAATTTTTGCTCTGCTTGGAATTCTTATTTTCCCTAGCTTTGGATTTATTCTCACTTCCTATGATCTTTTATTCTCGATTATTATTTTTGCTTTGGCAATTATTATCATTTTTCGACATAAAACAAACCTCAAAAGAATCAAAAATCATTGTGAATCCCTTGTCCCCTTTGGTTTAAACTTATCGGGACAAAAAGAAAAATAGCACAATATATTGTGTTTTTTTCTTTTTTTTACATAATTTAACACTATATCTAGTATCTTTAATTTGACTAGATATTTTTTTTACGCTAAAATAAGACTATAAAAACTCGAGAAAAAGTCAAGGACTTTTTACTCCCGTCTAAAAATATATTGGCCCCAAAAGGAGATTTAAAATGGTTACAGTTTATTCTAAAAACAATTGTATGCAATGCAAAATGGTCAAAAAATGGCTTTCTGAACACGAAATTGCATTTAACGAAATCAATATTGATGAACAGCCTGAATTTGTCGAAAAAGTAATTGAAATGGGTTTTCGAGCTGCTCCTGTAATCACAAAAGATGATTTCGCCTTTTCTGGTTTCCGTCCTTCTGAATTAGCAAAGTTGGCTTAATATGAAACTTGCTTATTTCAGTGTGACTGGACAAACGCGTCGTTTTGTTTCTAAAACAGACTTGCCGAATGTCGAAATTACACCTGACGATGATTTAGAGATGGACGAGCCTTTCCTTTTGATAACTCCCTCTTATGCTGAAGAATCACCAACCGTTTCTAAATCAATAGACGTTATGGACCCGGTTTTTGACTTTATGGCTTATAATGATAATTATAAACATTGTCGTGGAATTATCGGCACTGGAAATCGTAATTTTGCTGGCATCTATATTTTTACCGCTAAAGAAGTTTCAGCAAAATATCAAATTCCACTTTTATATGATTTTGAGTTTAATGGTACGCCAGCTGATGTTGCTGCCGTTGAAAAACTCGCTGCACAGCTTGATCAAGGAGCGAAAGTCACCTTTAAAAATCCGCTGTGATTTTTTATGGCTTCACCCTACTTGAGTGAAGCTTCTTTATTTTAACTTTTATTTTATAATAACAAGTTTGAACTTATCATACATTTCAGATTCACTTATTTTTAAAAGTAAGTGAATACTTTATAAAAGGAGTATTATGTCTCTAAAACAACTTAAAGATGTAACTTATTTCAAGCTCAATAACGAGATTAACATCCCCGTGAATGGTAGCATTCCTCTTGCCAAAGATAAAGAAGCAATTACCGCTTTTTTCAAAGAGAATGTTGAACCTAATCGTTATGAAGCTGACACTTATATCGATAAACTTAATTGGTTAGTTAAAGAAGAATACCTAGAAGCTGAATTTCTAGAAAAATATAAGCCAGAATTTATCACAAATCTTCGTAAAGAATTGAGTAAATTTGAATTTCATTTTGATTCATTTATGGCTGCTTATAAATTTTATAATCAATATGCCATGAAAAACAATGACGGTTCACTCTATCTTGAAGATTTTGAAGACCGTGTGTTAATGAATGCTTTATACATGGCTGACGGTGATGAAAAATTAGCTAATAATCTTGCTTTTGCAATGATTAATCGTCGTTATCAACCGGCTACTCCAACTTTCTTAAATGCTGGACGTAAACGTCGTGGTGAATTCGTTTCTTGTTTTCTTTTACAATTGACTGATGATATGAATTCAATTGGACGGACGATTAATTCTGCCTTACAACTTTCTAAAAATGGTGGTGGTGTTGGTCTTAATTTAACTAATCTGCGTGCTGCTGGTGCACCAATCAAAGGATATGATGGAGTTGCCGCTGGTGTTGTGCCTGTCATGAAACTTTTTGAAGATGCTTTTTCTTATGCCAATCAATTGGGGCAACGACAAGGTGCTGGTGTAGTTTATTTATCACTTTTCCATCCAGATATCATGGAATTTTTATCAACTAAAAAAGAAAATGCGGACGAAAAAATCCGTGTTAAAACACTCTCACTTGGTGTTACTGTTCCTGATAAATTCTACGAATTGGTTAAAAAAGGCGAAACAATGTATCTTTTTGAACCTTACTTCGTTGAAAAATATTATGGTAAACCTTTTGCCGAAGTCGATATTACAGCTGAATACGACAAGATGGTGGCTAACCCAGAAATTCGTAAAACACCAATTAATGCCCGTGAGCTTGAACAAGAACTTTCAAAACTTCAACAAGAATCTGGTTATCCTTATATCGTGAATGTCGATACGGTCAATCAAGCTAATCCTGTTGATGGGGTGATTTCAATGTCAAACCTTTGTTCTGAAATCCTTCAAGTTCAAACACCTTCTGTTTTGAATGATGACCAAACTTATAAAGTCGTTGGAACTGACGTTGCTTGTAACTTAGGTTCAACTAATGTCTTAAATATGATGACTTCTAGTGATGAATTTGGAACTTCTGTTGAATCAATGGTTCGTGCTTTAACTTTCATTTCTGAAACTTCAAACTTGGATACTGTTCCAACTGTTCGTAAAGGAAACGATGAAATGCATGCCATTGGGCTTGGAGCAATGGGCTTGCATTCTTTCTTAGCTCAAAATCAAATTCATTATGATAGTAAAGAAGCCGTTGAATTCACAAGTGTCTATTTCATGTTGTTGAATTACTACACTTTGGTGGCTTCAAATAAATTGGCTGTTGAAAAAGGGGCTAGCTTCAAGAATTTTGAAAAATCGGCCTATGATGATGGTTCTTATTTTGATAAATACTTGACTCATGATTATTTTGCAGCTGTTTCTCCTAAAGTTCAAGAACTTTTCAAAGGAATTGCCGTTCCAACAATCGCTGATTGGACTGAATTACGCGATACTGTAAAAACTTCTGGTCTTTATAATTCTTATCGTATGGCTGTAGCTCCAAATGGTTCTATTTCTTATATCAATGACTGCTCTTCTTCTATCCACCCAATCGTCAATCGGATTGAAGAACGCCAAGAAAAGAAAGTTGGGAAAATTTATTATCCAGCTGCTGGACTTGCCACTGAAACAATTCCTTACTACAAATCAGCTTATGATACTGATATGCGCTCGGTCATTGATGTTTATGCGGCTGCTACAGAACACGTTGACCAAGGATTGTCACTCACATTATTTATGCGTTCAACTTTACCAGAAGGTTTGTATGAATGGAAAGTTGCAAATAATAAAATGACCACACGTGATTTGTCTATTTTGCGTAACTATGCTTACAAAAAAGGAATTAAAACAATTTATTACATTCGTACATTTACTGATGACCAAGAGGAAGTCGGTGCTAACCAATGTGAAAGTTGTGTCATTTAATAAAACATAAACAATGATGCTAAAGCACCTATTGTTTATGCGAAAGCCGCTAGAGCGAACTTTCTATTTTCTTACTTGTTTTCATTCATTGAAGTATCGTCAATGAATGGAAACGACGTAAACAAGATAAACAATAATGCTAAAGAATCTAGTGTTTATACGAAGGCCGCTAGAGCGGACTTTCTACTTTCTTACTTGTTTCATTTTTCCGAAAAATCGTCGGTCAAAGTGCGACGTATAACTATCAACATGACCTAGGGTCTAAAATAATTTACTGACGCCAAACTTTTGATAAATTATCGAAAGTTTTTGGTGTCATGAGCTAGCTATTTTTACTGACGACATTGTCAGTGATAAAAAATTTACTGACAGTAATTGTCGGTAGCTAAAAAGAGAGAAATAATATGTCTGAAACTGAAAATCTTACTGTCCCCACTTATTATAGTGCGATTGACTGGAATTCTATTGAAGATTCAATCGATAAATACACTTGGGAGAAATTAACTAGCCAATTCTGGTTGGATACACGTGTTCCTGTCTCTAATGACTTGGACGATTGGCGTAAATTGCCACAGCTTGAGCGTGATACTTTTGCTAAAGCCTTCGCTGGATTGACTCTCCTTGATACTTTACAATCAGTAGATGGAGCTGAAGTCCTCAAACATGATGCGAGAACTCCTCAAGAAATTGCTTGTTTCAATAATATCCAATTTATGGAGTCAGTCCATGCTAAATCTTATTCTACAATTTTCTCAACTTTAAATACTAAAAAGGAAATTGAAGAACTCTTTAACTGGGTGGATACCAATGTCTATATGCAGACAAAGGCTGAAATCATCAATAAGATTTATGAATCTGGCACCGCTCTTCAAAAGAAAGTGGCTTCTGTATTTCTTGAAACTTGCCTCTTCTATTCAGGATTCTATACACCTTTACTTTATCTTGGAAATAATAAGATGATTAACTCAGCAGAAATTATCAAGTTGATTATTCGTGATGAATCTGTACACGGTACTTATATTGGTTATAAATTCCAGCTTGGTTTTAATGAATTATCTGAAGATGAGCAAAGTGAATTCCGTGATTGGATGTATGAGCTCCTCTACAAACTCTACGAAAATGAAGAAAACTACTCTCATTTACTTTATGATAAAGTGGGTTGGACTGATGAAGTCTTAACTTTCTTACGCTATAATGCTAATAAGGCCTTAATGAATCTCGGACAAGACCCACTTTTCCCTGATACTGCAGCCGATGTCAATCCTGTTGTCATGAACGGAATTTCAACTTCTTCATCAAACCATGACTTCTTCTCACAAGTTGGTAATTCTTACCTCCTTGGTGAAGTGGAAGCAATGTCTGACGAAGATTATGACATTTAATTAAATAAATTTTAAAGTCTGTCAGTAATTAAGTTTATAACTTAATTACTGACAGACTTTTTATTTGAACAAAAAAAGAGAAGATTTATCTTCTCTTTCATTGTTATTATTAAATTTTAAGGAAACGACGCATTGATAAGAGGGCCCCGAATGAACCAATCAAAATACCAATTATAGCCATCAATCCAACAATGGCTGGAATGAACTCGCTAGTCTCATACATCGAAAGTTTTTGTGATTGAAGACTTGGTGTCAGACTAACAAAAGCAAGACGATAAGCCCAAGCAACGATAAGACTTGGAATAATTGAACCTAAAAGTCCAACCCAAGCTCCCTCTAAGAAGAATGGCCAACGAATATAACCATTTTTAGCCCCAACCAGACGCATGATTTGAATCTCACGTTGTCTTGATAGGATAGTGATTCGAATGGTGTTAGAGATCAAGAAGACCGCGACAAAGATTAATAAAATCGCTGCTGCAGTTCCCCAAGTTTGAACTCCTCGTGCAATTTGGAAAAGTTTTGCGGTATTGGCACCACCATAAGTTGCTTTTTCAATTCCTGAAAGTTTGGAAATTTTAGAAGTAACTGCTTTTACATTAATTGGCTTGTCAGCTTCAACGATATAAGCATCGTAAAGTGGATTTGCATCCCCTTTAAAAAGGTTCCAGTTATTTCCTAAGGCCTTAGTCAATTCTTGTAATTGAGCTTCTTTACTTGAAAAAGTTACTGTTTTTACATTAGGAATTTCTTTGATTGAATCATAAATCTTAAGATGGTCAGGATTATTAATTATTTTTTTATTGTTTTTTGGATCTTGAATCTTCACTTCCTGGTCATGGACGTCTAATTTCATATAGGCAACAATCCGGACATTGTTTTCAATTCCCTTAGTCAATCTTTGAGTGTTCAGGATAATTGAAAGGAAAAGTCCAACTAAAACCAAGGTAATTGTTACTGATGAAACAGCAGCAACTGTCATCCAACCATTACGTTTTAAGTTTTTGAGCGATTCCAAAATATGTTTGAAGAAATTTCTAATCATCGTAGCCGTAAACTCCTTCCTCTTGGTCGCGGACAATTCGTCCGTTTTCAATAGCGATAACACGATGTTTTAAGGTGTTAACAATTTGGCTATTATGGGTCGCCATCAAAATAGTCGTCCCTTGAAGATTAATTTTTTCAAGCAAATTCATGATTTCCCAAGAATTTTCAGGGTCTAAGTTCCCTGTCGGTTCATCGGCAATCAATACTTTTGGTGCATTAGCAATCGAGCGGGCGATTGCCACACGTTGCTGTTCCCCACCTGAAAGTTCATTTGGAAATGAACGAATCTTGTGTTTCAATCCAACGAGGTCAAGCACTTCATTGACCCGTTTTTTGATTTCGCGCGGACTTTTACCAATAACTTCCATGGCATAGGCAATGTTTTCATAAACTGTTTTCTTTGATAAGAGTTTATAGTCTTGGAAAACCACACCTACAGAACGACGTAACAACGGAACGTCTCGACGTCTTAATTTAGATAAATCATATTGCGCAACTGTTCCAGAACCACGGTCAATCTTTAATTCACGATAAAGTAGTTTGATAAAGGTCGATTTCCCAGCTCCTGATGGTCCAACGATATAGGTAAATTCTCCCGCTTCAATTTCGAGCGAGATATTACGCAAAGCCGTTGTTCCATTAGAATATTTCTTGGAAACGTTGCTTAGTTTTATAATACTCATAGTACCTTTCCTGTGTTAGATTTGACTGACAATTACTAACGAATGAGTCAGCAACTTATTAGTAAAATCCATATTTTAATCACTATGGATGCTTTTAAGAGGATTTTATCAAAAAACAAGAAAACGGGCACAGCACTGTACCTTTTTTATTTCTCGATAAGACTTCTCTTCCATTCTACTGACAGTAATAAATAAATTTCCCTCAGCAGAACTACTAATAATTATATCAAAATAAAAGTGCTTTAGGTAGCACTTTTATTTTATAATCTTTTCATTAATAACTTTAATGTTTCGTAATTATTTCAACAACTCCAAGAACCAGCTTAATTTTAGAGGTTCCAACGAAGGTAAGCATTGATAAATCCGTCTATTTCACCGTCCATAACGTTTGAAATTTGTCCTGTTTCATAACCAGTCCGTGTGTCTTTGACTAACTGATATGGCATGAAAACATAAGAACGAATTTGACTTCCCCAAGAGATTTCTGATTGGTCTCCTCGAAGTTCATCAACTTCTGCTTGCTTTTTATCCATTTCTAATTGATAGAGTTTTGACTTCAACATAGCCATGGCCTTGTCACGGTTACCATATTGTGTTCTATCCATTGTTGATTGGACAACAATCCCTGTTGGAACGTGAGTCAAGCGAACCCCTGTGGATACTTTATTGACATTTTGTCCACCTGCTCCTCCAGAACGGAAGGTATCCATTTTCACATCAGCATCACGAACTTCAACTTCAATTGAATCATCCAGTTCTGGCATCACGTCTACTGAAGTAAATGAAGTATGACGACGATTAGCAGAATCAAATGGCGATATGCGAACTAAACGATGAACTCCTTTTTCGCCGCGCAAAAAACCATAAGCATTTCGCCCAACAAAACGAATGGCTACTGATTTAAGTCCAGCAACATCTCCATCTTGATAGTCCAAAATTTCTACTTTAAAGCCATGCGCTTCACCCCAGCGGGTATACATCCGCATGAGCATTGAGCCCCAGTCCTGCGACTCTGTTCCACCAGAACCTGGATGGATTTCAAGTACCGCATTCATGTGGTCATAGGGTTGATTAAGCATGATTTCGAGTTCGTAAGATTCAATTTTTTGACCAAGAGCTGTGGTCATCTCTTCTAATTCGACTTGCATGTCTTCATCAGCTTCTTCCTGAAGCATTTCAAGCATGGTTTGAGCTTCTTCAAGCATGTTATTCATGGCTTGATAATTGTCGTATTTTGCTTTTAAAGCATTTGATTCGTCAATTACTTTTTGAGCCGCTGCTTGATCATTCCAAAATTCAGGCTGCGCCATATCATTTTCTAATAAAGCAATTTCTTCTTCCAAACGGTTAAGATCTAAGGAGTCACGAAAGCCATTAATCTTCTCGCTATACCCTTCAAGTAAATTTCTAATTTCTGATAATTCCATAGTTGCATTATACCATATTCACCGCCTATAAGCCTAACCTAAGCTATTCAATAGAAAATGGACTTAAACTTTTTTATAATAGGAATCTCAAAAATTATATATTAGATAGAATTACTGACACATGCTATAATTTGACTATGACTAAAAAAAGACGATTGGCTATAATTTCAGATTTTCATTTGGACAGTAATCACTTTTCTATAGAGGAAATTGAACTTTTTATATCCCTTCTAAATGATTTACAAATTACAGATTTACATTTTGCTGGAGATATTTCTAATGATTTACATAATATCTCTGAACCTTTTTTTCATCAATTAGAATCACTGACAGATTTATCAGTCACTTTTAGCCTTGGAAATCATGATATGGTTGAACTTTCTGAGGAAGAAATCTCTGTCAGTAATTTTAAAGTGAAAACTTTTGCATCGACCGCCTTTGTCAGTTTTCATGGTTGGTACGACTATTCCTTTATGAAAGAAAAAGCCGATTTTCAAAAAATTATCGCTTTTAAAAATTCCTTTTATTTTGACCGAAAAATCCATCGCCAATTTGATGATATCAAGACGACAGCTATCGAATTAGAGAAACTAGAAACTTTACTGACAGAATTGTCAGCAAAGCCAGAGATTGAGAGAATTATTGTCAGCACACATTTTGTCCCTCATCAGCAATTTATCATTAATACCCGCTATGAAAAATTTGCTCGCTTTAATGCTTATTTGGGCTCTCAGCATTTCCATGAACTTTTTTGCCACTTTCCAAAAGTTACGGACGTCATTTTTGGACATCTTCATCAAAGACGAACTCCCCTTAAGATTGATAACATTCTTTACCATGCGAGACCTCTTGGATATCCTTACGAATGGCAAATGGTCAATGAATTTTTAGCCAAATATCCACAATATCAGATTGCTGAAAATTGGCATTTGAGAAAACGTTATAATGCGCTTCGTAAAAGTTCCGATTGGCAAGCATTTCGAAGAGAAAACTTGATGAAGGAATTTCAATCGTCTTTGACAATTTTTGACTTAGACGACTAATATTAGCCATCAGTATAAAAACTCACTTTTACTACATAAAAATTAAAAATCCGAACATTTATTAGCAATTTATTGTCTAAACTAAACATTTTTACTGTAAATTTCATTTAAAAAATGGTATATTAATAGATGATAACTTTGAATTGAGAAAGAGAGAATAGCCTTGAAAATTCCGAAAGAAGGCGACTTCATCACGATTCAAAGCTATAAACATGATGGGAATCTACATCGCACTTGGCGCGATACCATGGTTCTAAAAACAAATGAAAATTCAATTATTGGAGTAAATGATCACACTTTAGTGACGGAATCTGACGATCGCCGTTGGGTCACGCGCGAACCTGCTATTGTTTACTTCCACAAAAAGTTTTGGTTTAACATCATTGCTATGATTCGTGAGGAAGGCGTTAGCTACTACTGCAATCTAGCGAGCCCCTTCGTCCTCGATAACGAAGCGCTGAAATATATTGATTACGACCTTGACGTGAAAGTCTTCAAAGATGGAGAAAAGAAATTACTCGATGTTGAAGAATATGAGCGCCACCGACGCAAAATGCACTATCCAAAAGAAATTGATCATATTCTAAAAGAAAATGTCAAAATTCTTGTTGACTGGATTAACAATGAAAAAGGGCCTTTTTCTAAAGAATACGTTGAAATTTGGTACAATCGTTATCATCAGTTAAAAAAATAGTTACTGACTTTTTGTCAGTAACTTTTTTCTTTATTTTTTAGTTCTTCTTGTTCCCTTGCTTGTCTTCGATAGCCTAAACTATAAAATCCAGCAACAAATATTGACCCTCCAAAGAGATTACCAAGATAAACAAATAGAAAATTATGAGCAAAATCGAGCCAGCTTGCTCCATTTTCAAAAATTGCCGCTGGAATGACAAAGGCATTAGCTATACTATGCTGAAAACCAATCGCAACGAAAGCCATAACCGGAAACCAAACTGCTAATACTTTTCCAGCAGCATTTTTAGCCCCATAACACATCCACATTGCCAGACCAACAAACCAATTACATCCGATTCCTGAGAGAAATTCTTGGGACCAACTAGCATTTATTTTCGATTGTGCTAAACTAAGAAGCTCCGTTTTGTAAGCTCCAATACCTGTCAATCCGACAAGATGTCCAAAAACAAAAGCGACAAAAATAGCACCAAGGACATTAAATACAGTAATGATTAACCAATTTTTTAGTAATTCACTCAAAGTCACTTTTTTAGCAAAAAATGAAGTCGAAACAGCGGTCATGTTTGAAGTAATCAGCTCGCCACCACCCAATAAGATAACGATTAGCCCAATTGGAAAAACACTCGCTCCAATCAAACTTGCAAGACTTCCTAGTTCGTCAGCTAACGAAGCTATCGCCCGAATATAAAGCAAGTAGCCAAAAGAAATCATTGCCCCACCAATAAAACCAAGAACGGCTTTTTCTAAAAAAGGACGTTTTATTTTTTCCTGACCGTGGTGAATGGTCGCAGTTAAAATTTCTGCCGGATTCATCATGTAATTTTTCTCCTGAAAGCGTATTTATAAAATAACTCATTCATTCTATCATAAATTATATTAGAATGCTAAAAAATACTGTATTTCTGGGTTTAGACAACATTTTGTTGCTCATTTTACAAAAAAAGCTATCTTGCTTAGATAGCTTTTAAATTTATCCTGTAATTAAGTCACGTCTTTCATAAGCTTTATAGCCAATCAGAATTAATACAAGAGCTAATATTAATATCAAGCTGACTGTTGGAAGATTCATTTTCTCCACTGGTAATTTGGGAATCTGACTGTAAATGCTCAAATTCTCCAACCATTTTGGCAGATTCAATAATTTTCCAAGATAAGTCATAAAGAGTAAGAAGCCTAGATAAACCCAAATCACATCAGCGAACCGAGGAACAAGACCCATTAGCAAGCTAAGGATAGCAAGGACAAAGATGACTGCAACAAGCCAAATCATCCCAGATTTCATAATTTCTGTAAAAGAAAGAACATTCTCATTTCCCAATTGTTCAATAAATATCCCTCAAAGAGCCAAAAATTGTGCAACTATAACTGAAAAAATAGCTGTCAGCACATATGTGAAATAGACCTTTGCTCTTGAAAGTGGCAAAGCATAGAGTGCCTCTAAGCGATTTCTTCTTTCCTCACCCACCATTTTTATCAGTAATACCACTCCAAAGGCCGCAACTAATATCGATAAAATAGAGAATAAAGTAACCATGAAGTTTCCTCTAATCGCCGAGGCCGCGGTTTCATTTCCCACAAAAATTTCTTTAACTGTTTTATTATTAGAAATAAATTGGTCCATTTGACCAAACATCGAACCATAAACCAGACCTAGCACAAAACTTCCAATAAGCCAGCCAAGAATCATCTTTTTTTCAAGACTTAAAATAAGACCAGGAAAACCAAATAAAGCTTTTTTACCTTGCGCTCTTCCTTGTCCCTCAGGCAAATAACCAGCTCCCACATCCCTTTTAAGCTCTAAAAAGTAAGAAATGACCAATAAAATCAAGGATAAACTAAATGTCAAAATGATACTGGTCCAATTTTCATGTCCTTTGACATACGGAAAGGCCAGATAAACCCATGATAGTGGATTAAACCATCCCAAAGAAAGATTGGTTGCATCTGTCCCCATTCGAATGATATAAAGCAATCCAAACAAACCAAAGGTCACCCCTTTAGTTGTACTCGCATCAGAGAAAACTTGCCCTAAAAGTAAGGCAAACATTCCCCAAAGTAGTCCTTGGGCGCTTGTGGTGAAAGCAAAGAGTAAATTACTTCCCAAATCATTTAAGCCTGTTACATTTTGCGCTTGAATGGAAAAGGCGAGTAGAATAGCCATTAGTAGATGTAAGAAAATAAGTTCAATTACTAGGGCCGTCGTGTTTGCTAATTTTCCGATAGAATAAGAACGAAAAAGCTCAGTAATTCCATCATCTTCTTCTTTTCTACTTCGATTGACAACATAAATAATCGAAATAATAGCAAAGGTGATACCTGTAATCAAAGTCATCGTTTGACCAAAAATAGGACCTAAACTATAATTTGCTGGACTATTTACAGGTGTGGGGCCAAATAAGCCAATCATTGCTGGATTTTTGACAAACATTGTATAAAGACTATTTGCCGTAGCTGGATTTGAGGTGACTTCCATTTTCCAGCCCCTGAAGCTGCAAATGCAAGCATTCCCAAAATCCAAAAAAGTAATTTTAGCCAATCTCTTTTGAGTAAGGCCCTAAACAAAACACCTGTTTTATAAGCTTCCCCCTTACTGGTAATGACGCATAAAGAGGTCTTCAAGCGTTGGAGGAGTTGATTCAAGTTTATGTACTCATATTGTAAAAGTGTTTTTAAGATTTCATCAATTGAATCTGAATCAGCCTGAAAACTTGCTTCTCTGTCAATAATCTGCAAATCATGAACAGAAGCTAATTTTTCTAAATCATGAGGAACTTCTTCCGTTATAACCTTATACTGATACCTTGTCAAATGTCGTAAATCTTCAAGAGAACCCGTCTCAACGATTTCACCCTTTCGAATAACCGCAACTCTATCAGCTAACTTTTCAACCTCTGATAAGATGTGACTGGACAAAATGATTGCTTTTCCCGCTGTTTTTAATTTTTCCACTTCTTTTTGAAAAATGGCCTCCATCAATGGGTCTAACCCACTGGTTGGCTCATCAAAAATATAAAGTTCAGCCTCCGTTGCTAAAGCTGCAATAAGCGCAATCTTTTGGCGATTTCCTTTGGAATAAGAGCGAACTTTTTTCTTTGGATTCAAATCAAATTTTTTTATCAGTTCATCCCGCTTCTCTTTGTTAATTTGTCCATGAAGTTTCAAAAACAAATCAATTGTCTCTCCACCCGATAAATTGGGCCAAAGATAAACATCTCCTGGCACATAAGCAATTTTTTTATGGATTTCAATTGAATCTTGCCAGACTTCTTTACCAAAAATTTGAGCCTTCCCTTTTGTTGCTTTAATAATTCCAAGTAAAATCCGAATATTTGTTGATTTACCTGCACCATTTGGTCCAATATAACCCAAAACTTCACCAGAATTAACCTCAAAAGATACATTTTTTAAGGCCTGAAACTTTCCGAAATTCTTTTGAAGTCCACTGACTTCGACAATTTTCGCCATTTTGTTCCTCCTTGATTAGCTTGATAAATTTGTACTCTGAACTATTCTTATACTTATTGTTCATATTTTACCCTTAACTTTTATAGAGTTCAAGAAAAGTTATCTAAAAATACAACCAATAACCTTTTAACAACCCTCTTTTCAAAATATAAACTATTTTATTTTTATAGTTCATATTGTACTCTTTTATTTGAAATAGTTCAACAATAAAGTTATAATTTTGTTATATGTAATTTCTATAAAAAATTTACTGACAGATTACTCTGTCAGCTAGAAAGTGTGTTTGTAGTGAACCAAACTGAACAAAAGAAAAAAGCAATTTTAGAAATCACTTTTCAATTACTAAACGAAAAAAGAATAAAAGATATAAAAATCGAAGAAATTGCTAAAAAAGCGGTTGTTTCTAAGGTAACTCTTTTCAAATACTATCAAAATAAAAGTCATTTGATGAACTATGTTCTTCTAAAATCTTTTGAGCACATGGTCGATGAAATCGAGGAAATCATTAATGGTGACCTTGATTTTACAGATACTTTTCAGGCTATCATTGATCTTGAATTGAAACAACTTAAAGTGTTCAGTCCTGTTTTTTCAGAAAATCTAATGACTCAATACTCCGAAAGTCCTGATTTTTTTGATACTGATGCTCTTTTACCCCAAGCAAAAATTTACGAAAATCTTTTTGAAAAAGGACAAAAAGAAGAAAAAATTTCTAAAGAATACACTAAAGAAGACTTTCTTTTCATCATAAATATTTTTAATTCTGGAATGAAGGGCTTGTCAATAGAAAGACTTTTAGAAAAAACCGAACTTCTTTCTCGCTTCTTTCTTAATGGTTGGAAATAATAAAAACTGGCTCATTATCAAGCCAGTTTTTATTAACTTTCAACTTTTTTTAAATCATTCGAGCGTTCAACCAGTTTTCTCAATCGATGGTTGACTCCAGATTTTCCCAATGGTGGGTCCAGTAATTCGCCCAATTCTTTAATCGTTGCTTCTGGATTTTCTAAACGTAAACGAGCGATTTCTTTTAAAGAGGGTGGAAGTTGTTCTAATTCTTTTTTTTCATTAAGAAATTGAATAGCATCAATTGCTTCTTGAGCAGCCATTACGGATTTAGCAATATTAGCATTTTCAAAATTGGACTGACGATTAGCTAATCCCCGCATTTCACGCATAATTTTAGCTTCTTCAAATTTCAATCTCGCCTTCATTGCGCCAATCAAAGTCAAAAAATCCATTATTTCTTCTGCTTTTGATAAATAAAGAATCCACCGATTTTTTCGTTCAATCACTCGAGCATTTAAGCCAAAATCTCGAAATATTTCTTGTAAATCCTCAGCATGTTCCTGATAAACATTGGCGATGGATAATTGATACTCCCCTTTTTCAGGATTATGCAGAGCTCCGGCCGACAAAAATGCGCCACGCAAATAGTCTTTTTTAATGAATTCATCATTTTTAACAAATTCAGGGACACCATTATCCAGCATCAGTGAATCAGCCAAACTCAATTCATCTAATAATTCGCCAGCACCCTCTGTGATAAAAACAGTATAAACCCGATTTTTAGAAAGTGTTGTCTTTTGATGAACACGAATCTCTGCATGAATTTCATAGAGTTCTTGAAGCATTTGATAAATGTATTTAGCCGTACCAGCATTTTCTGTCGTAATCGATAAAGTTAAACCATTAAAAATTCCAACAGAGCCATTCATTCTTACAAGGGCAAGAAGGGCACCAGTTGTGGCTAAATTACGGGTTAATTCTTTTTTTACATCACTTGTGAAACTCATAATTTTTTCTATTCAGGTTAAAAAACCCTGTCTTGTTCCTTCCTCTTAAACTCTTTATCCGTTTAAAATTACTGACAAATCCTGTCAGTAATTTTTTAATGTCTAAATTCTTGACGTTGAGAAATGGCAACAATTTCTTTGGCAACAGCTTCTCCATTATGGAAGGCACCACCATCACGCAGTTCCAGAAAATTATTAGAAATTACATTGACTTCTTCAGCCTTCAATGATGCAAAATCATGATCAACTTGGACCAAATACTCATCAAATTTATTTGTATTCATATATTCTTCTGGCACTTCTTGAATATTCACAAGAACTGTATCAATCACTTTTGTTCCAATATGTTCATTCAAAACACGAACGTGGTCAGCATCCGTGAAATGCTCTGTTTCACCACGTTGAGTCATAATATTACAAACATAGATAATTTTAGCCGATGTTTTCCATAAAGCCTCACAGATTTCGGGAATAACAATATTAGGTAAAATTGAAGTGAAAAGTGAACCCGGTCCCAAAACAATCGTATCTGCTTCCATAATTGATTTAACAACATTTCGTGAAGCAATTGGGCTTTCGCCATTGACAGTTTGAGTCAGGTAAACATGGTCAATCAAGCCTTTATAGCCTGCAATTTGGCTCTCACCGCTTACCTCATGACTATCTTTAAAAACGGCATGTAATGTCAATGCTGCATCAGATGAAGGGTAAATTTTCCCTTCAACATGAAAGAATTGAGCCAAGGTTTGAATCGCACGATAAGTTGATCCTTGCATTTCAGAAATTGCGGCAATAATTAAATTCCCAAGAGGGTGTCCTGCCAATTCTCCATCAGATTTATCAAATCGATACTGTAAAATATCGGCATAAAATTTAGGCATGTCTGACATTGCAATCAATACATTTCGCAAATCACCAGGAGGAGCGATACTGACTGCTGAACGAATCCGTCCAGAAGAACCTCCATCATCCGCAACGGTTACAATCGCTGTTAAATCAACTTTTTCTTTACGTAATGCTTTTAGAACGACAGGAATTCCGGTCCCACCACCGATAACGACAACTTTAGGATTGCTCATGAACGATTTACCGTTTCCTTTCTACGGTCTTTGTCTCTATGACTAACATTTAGATGCCACTTTTCTCTTAAAGCAGCAGAAACTCGTTCAGCAAAGGCCACTGAGCGGTGTTGACCTCCGGTACAGCCAAAAGCAATTGTCAAAACTGATTTCCCTTCTTTTTTATAAGCAGGGAGAATCGGAACCAACATCTTCATCAAATTTTGATAGAATTCTTCAGATTGCGGATGTTCCATCACATAATCATAAACTTCTTGATCTGTTCCATTTTTATCACGTAATTCAGAAATATAATGTGGATTCGGTAAAAAACGGACATCAAAAACCAAATCAGCATCCAATGGCAAACCGTACTTAAAACCAAAAGACATCACTTCAATTCGGAAAGTTGATTCTGTACTTGTCGCAAATTTTTGCAAAATTCTTGCTCGAAGATTTCTTGGTGTTAATTCACTGGTATCAATCACTACTTCTGATAAATTTTTTAAATCAGCTAAAATCTCACGCTCTTTAGTAATTCCATCCAGTGTTCGACCATCAATTGCCAGTGGGTGGCTTCGTCTAGTCTCTTTATAACGTGAAACCAATTCAGTATCGTTGGCATCTAAAAACAACAATTTAAAGTTCACACTCGTGTTATCTGTCAATTCGGTCACAATACTTTGAATATCTTCAAAGAAAGCACGCGAACGCATATCAACGACTAAGGCCACTTTATCAATTTTATTATCAGGTGTATTCAATAGCCCAACAAATTTTTCAATTAAATTTGGTGGCATATTGTCCACTGTAAAATAACCCATATCTTCAAAGGATTGAATCGCAACTGTTTTGCCTGCGCCAGACATTCCTGTAATGATTACAATATTGAGTTTATTGTCCATCTCTTTCCTCCATTTTCATCTTATCATTCCAAATGATAATTTTTGCTCTATCTTAGTTTCTAAATCAAAGCATTGGTGCAATTAAGCGAGCCAGTCCTTCTTTAAAACGAATCATCTTTGATCTTTCTTCATAACGCTCTAAAGTCAATGGACGGCTTAACTTCAAGTCTTTCATAAAATCATTTCGCAATTTTTGTGAAATATCATAATCATAAATAACAACATTTGCTTCAAAACATAATTGTAAGCTTCGATAATCCAAATTTGCCGAACCAACTGAGGCATACTCTCCATCAATAATTAACGTTTTAGAATGAACAAATCCATTTTCATAAGTATAAACCTTGGCACCATATTTAACTAAATCAGCGGCATGGAAATATGTCGCCCAGTAAACCAGCGGATGGTCTGGCTTGTTAGGAATTAACATTTTAACTTGTACACCTGATAAAAGGGCCAATTTTATTGACTCATGCAAGGCATCAGAAGGAATATAATAGGGCGTTTGAATGATAATTTCTCGTTCAGCACCAGAAATCATCTTCATGTAAGTCAATTTGATTTGCTCTTTATCCTCATCTGGACCAGAAGTCACAAGTTGAGTCGCTACATGTCCTTCAACAATAGAATCTGGAAAATAAGGTTCTCCCTCAGTCACTTCAAAATGATGTTGTGAATTCCAGTCTAAGATAAAACGATGCTGTAAGCTATAAACAATATCACCAGTCAATCTCAAATGATTGTCACGCCAATATCCAAATTTTTTCGTAATTGAAACATATTCATCACCGACATTGAATCCACCTGTATAGCCAACTACACCATCAATCACAACGATTTTACGGTGCAAACGGTAATTTGTTCGGGGATTAACTAAGGGCATAATCAAGGGGAAAAATTGAGCCACATGTCCACCAGCTTCTTGAAGCTCTTTAAAGCTGGACATTTTAGTCTTATTTGAACCCCAAGCGTCAATTAAAAGTTTCACCTCTACTCCACGTTTTGCGGCTGCCAGTAAGGCATCGTAGATTTCATGACCCGTTCGATCCATTCTAAAAATATAATATTCCATATGGACATGATGCTTGGCTTGATTTATATCTTCTATCAAAGCGTTAAATTTCTGGCGTCCATCATTAAAAATTTTGACACCAGTATTTGTTGAAATAATCGATTTTTCTTCAACATAAAGCATGTGAATTAGTTGACCAATCACATGATTTTTTCTCATTTTTTTAATAAACAATCTATCTGTATATGATTTCTCCGCATGTTCAAGTTGTTTTTCAAAGCCAAGTTGAAACCTTTTACGGTCTTTAAAAATACGATAATGTGAAATTCCACGACCAATGAGTAAATATAAAATAAAGCCTATAATCGGCAATAAATTAACTACAAAGAGCCATGACCAAGTTGCTGCTGTTGATTTTCTTTCCCTAAAAATAATGACAAAGGATAAAATAACATTAAGAAAAAAAAGTGCCAGCTCAAAAAGTGCAATAAAACTCATAATAATTTCTCCCAATCCCCCAGTTTACTCCTTCCATTATATCAAAAAACAAGCCCTTTTGTTGATAATCCTCATTGTTTACTTAGGTTTCATTTTTTCATTAAAAATAAAATACTGACAGAATCAATTCGTCAGTATTTTTTTGATTATATTTTTTCCGTCAGTAAATAAATTTACTGACAGAAATTTGTCTAAGCATATTCATCTTCAAGTCTTTCATAATCTAAAATTTTGAAAGATTTTCCGTAATGCTCGACCAATCCCTTCTCTTCTAAGAGACGAAGTTTCCGGCTGATTGTTTCAGGAGTCGTGCCAATAAATGCTGACAAATCCTTCAAAGTCATTGGAATTTGTACATAAGATCCGTCAGTAATTTTAGCCAAATCCAATAAATAGTTAGCAAGACGCATTTCTACAGATTCCATCATCAAAAACTTGGCTTGTTGCTCCGTTTCATTTTGTTTCACAGCGTTCATTTCAAGAAGACGGAGGGAAAGTTGAGGTTTAGCGAGTAAGAGTTCCGTAAAATCGGATTTTCTGACAAAACAAATCGTACTATCCGATAGAGCTTCGCCAAATAAGTTTTTATTGACAAGGCCGAAAATGGATTTTTCTCCTTCATATCCACCAGGTTCAATCACTCTTAATAGCTGTTCTTTTCCAGTGGATGAGATTTGATATATTTTTAAACTTCCTTTGGCAACTATTGTCAAAAGTGGCTCTGCCGATGGTTGGATAACCGTTTCACCTTTTTTGACTTTTTTGTGTTGAACAATTTCTTCAACTTGAGCAAGCTCATCTGGACTCAAGTCAAAAAAAAGCGGGACTAGCTGGATACAATGGTGGTCACTTAAATGCTCATCAAAATCTTTAATCGTCATCTTCCTCCTCAATAAATTCGCCTATCGTTTTTCCAAGTTCTCCTGCAAAATAGCGAATAATAGACAAATTATAGCCGTAAATCTTGCGAATTGCAAGTTCTAAGCTAAATTTTTCTTCCTTTTGTGCTAGTTTAATCGCTCGTCCGATAAATAAATTTTGGTTCTGAAAATCATTGATAAAGTTTTCTATCAATGCTTCATCTGTCCAATACTTGGCTTTGGGGTCATTTTCAATGAATTTATGATTGCTGACAAATTCGTCAAGCGTCGTTGGGACCAATTCATTTTCATCAAGTAACTGCTCAGAAATAAGATAAAACCATTCGTCTTCTTTTAGGGCAATTTCACGAAATTTTATGCGATAATCTGCACTTTTAGCATAAAGCCCTGCCTGCATCAGACTTATTTTTTCATAAAAAATATTAGACAAAACATGACTCAACATCGCACCAGCAGTTGGTTTATGGTGGTCAATCTCAGATTTTTTGACTTCTGCTTCATATTTTTCATCAATACTTACTTCAATCATTTTTCCCTCCTTGCTCAAACTAGCGTAACTTTTGAGATTTGCACGGGATATCCGAGCTTTTCAACTTTAGTGACTAATTCGTCAGATTTGACGATATTTTCGTCAAACTCAGCTTTGACTTTTGAGGCATTAAACAAAACTTTGGCAGAAATCACTCCCTTTGTCCCAGTCATGGACCCTTCGATTTTTGCAAGACAAGATGGGCAGCTTAGCTCATCAAGTTTCATAATTATTTTAGACATCTTTTTTCCTTCTTTCTTTAACTTTTCTCTTATTTTACCGCTATTCTAATCATAAAAAATTGATTTGTATCAATTAATCTTTTTATTTTTATAAGAAATCAAGCGCATCCCATTTAAAATAACCATCAAAATCGACGCTTCATGAATAAACATTCCCGTACCCATATTGACAAAATTTGGAACAAATCCTGTCCCACCTAAAATCAAGCTGACAAGTAGAAAAATGACGACAGCAATTGCAAGCCCAATATTTTGACGCATATTTCTCACAGTATTGTTTGCCAATCCGTAAGCCTGAACTAACTCAGCAAAACTAGACTTCATCAATACAACATCAGACGTTTCGATCGCAATATCTGTACCAGAACCCATGGCAATCCCAATATCGGCAAGGGCAAGCGACGGACTATCATTAATCCCATCACCAATAAAAGCAAGCTTATGTCCTGACGATTTAAATTCACTGACAATTCTTGCTTTATCTTCTGGCAGCAGATTCGCATGAACTTCATCAATTCCCAATTCCTTTGCAACATTTCTGGCAGTCACTTCATTATCGCCGGTCAACATCACCATTTTCTTCATTCCATTACGCCTTAGGGCTGTCAGCGCTTTTTTAACTTCTGGACGGATTTCGTCAGCAATTCCGTAGATTAATTTGAGCTGACCAGCTTTTGCAACAAGCACGATCGACATCCCTTTTTCTTCTACTTCTCTCAAACTTTGTTTTTGAGAATCTGTCAGTAAAATTTTATGGGCTGTCAGTAATTTTTCATTTCCAATCAATAGGTCATCAGCAATAATTCCCTGACCTTTAATCACATCAAGCTCTTCAATTTTTCCCTTTGTAGCACCACTCCCAATAAACCTGACAATCGCAGTCGCAAGTGGGTGATTAGACTGACTTTCAATCGTAGATATTTTCGTCAGTAAATTTTCGGAAATTTCGCCAAACTCTTTAACTAATACAACCTCTGTTTCACCTTTTGTCAGTGTTCCTGTTTTATCAAAAAGTAAGGTATCGATCCGACTAAAAGTGTCCATCACCTCTCCTCCTTTAATCAATAGACCGTTTTTCGCTCCATTACCAATCGCAGCAACATTAGATACCGGCGCACCAATCACTAAGGCTCCTGGGCACCCCAATACCAAAATCGTAATGGCAAGCTCCAAATTTTGACTCACGAGCCAAGTTAAAATGGCAATCAAAAGCACGACTGGTGTGTAATATTTTGCAAAACGGTCAATAAATTTTTCAGCAGGTGATTTAGTATCTTGTGCTTCTTCAACTAATTCGATGATTTTTCCAAAAGTTGTATCTTCGCCCACTTTTTCAGCAGTCACATAGAGGATTCCATTTACTAAAATACTCCCTGAAAATACTTGCTCGCCACTGTTTTTCTCAATTTCTCGAGACTCTCCTGTGATGGCGGCTTCATTGATAAAAGCAGAACCGCCGTAAACTCGACCATCTACAGGCACCTGACTTCCTGTTTTTATCAGAAGCATATCGCCTACTTTGACTTTGTCAATATCAATCTCTCTTCCATCCGCAAAAAGCGCTCTTGTCGGCGCCATTTGCGACAGTTCTTTAATTGATGACCGCGTTTTTTCAAGCGTTCTTTTTTCCAGATAAGTTCCGAAAGTAAATAGGAAAGTTACAATGGCAGATTCTTCAAATTCTCTAATGAAAATCGCACCCACTACCGCAATCGTAACCAACAAGTCAATTGAAATTTGTTTGAATTTTAAAGCCTGATAAGCGTGGATTCCAATCGGTAACCCACCCAAAATTGAAGCGATGAGCATTGTTAAATTCCAAGCTAATTCATTAGCAAAAACATATTTCCCCAAGAAACCAAACCCAATCAATATCGCTGATGCCAGCATCAAGCGATTTGCATTTTTTTGTAACCATTTTTGAAAAGCCATTTTACAGTATCCTTTTATTTTTATAATTACAGTATAGTTCAAAAACAAAAGAATAAAATTGATTTCTGTCAATAAAAAAACTAGCAAAAAATTGCTAGTATTCAAAAATAGAATGCCGGAAATAATCGAATTTTAAGGACTATTCCAAAAACCTATTATTTCTATAAGGAACCCGAATTGCTAGTTGATTATTTAGCCATGACTTGATACCCGATAGAATATCTTAAAGTCTCTGGTTCCAGTGATTTAGCTGATTTTAACAGTAAAGAATACGCTAAAAGTATCATCTCTAATTTCAATTGAAAACCTTGAGGCGAACGACTTTTACAACGCTCAGCTCCTAGATTTGTCAAAAAAGAGAAAACTCGCTCAATCACTTTTCTACGTTTTGAAAAATTAGGGAAAAGGATTTTCTTTTGCTTCATGTTCTTCCTGACAGGTGTCATTAGATCAATTCCTTCTAATTCCAGCCTATCATGCAGTGACTGACCTAAATATCCCATATCTCCAAGGACTGTTGGTGTCCCAAATTGACTCAACACTTCCTCGGTCATTGAACTATCAGCCATTGAAGCAGGAGTAATTGTGTAGTCTATGACATAGCCTGATTCACTGACTAAAGCATGACATTTACATCCATAGAAGTACTGTCCCTTTGTAGCATTGTAGCCAACATTTGCATAATCTCCAAGACCTTTGCTTCTGAAATTACGAATAGGCTGACACAAAGGAATGGGGAAGCTGTCAATAATGGATACACTCATTCCTTCAACCTCTTTAAAGACGAGTGCTTGGCGAATGACTTGGATACTCGGTAAGAGGGCATTACAACGGCGGACAAAGCGATAATATTCTAGGAAATTAGGAAATAAACTTTGAGCAAGTTGGTGCTTAGCTTTAAGCGTTTCACTAAAATGCAGTACGCCCCAGAGGTAACAAGCGATAACTAAGCAATCTGATGTTGCGAGATGGACGTTCTTTCGGTTTTGAACCCC
>NZ_BCVK01000025.1 GCF_001591705.1 Lactococcus cremoris subsp. cremoris NBRC 100676
CCCTCGTTTGATAAAGCGTCTCAATGGTTGTCAGTAAATAAACAAAAACTTTTGGAAGTGTGCTATTATAAGTCATATAAGTCGTGCGCTTTCTAATGCTTAGTGGTTTAAGATTAGGATAGCACGACTTATTTATTTTCCAATGAAATTAACTAGCAATTCAGGTATTTTAGATAAGTATTTATATCTTTTTGATAAATTGAATAATCCCATTTTGTTTCCGGATGATTAAAATACTGAGCAAGCAAATAGGCAATGTAGGGACCCGTTGTTAAACCAGATGAGCCTAATGCACTGGCAAAAGCTAGACTGGAAAAAGCTGGATGCGGACCAAAGAAAGGGGAAAAATCTGCCGAATAAGCTCGCGTTCCCACGCGATAGTGATAAGGAAACTCTATTAACTTACTTTCTGAAAAATAAGGTTTAATACCTTCTGTCAAATCAAAAAAAGCAGCTTCACTTTCTGATAAATCCCAACCTTTTTCATTTTCATGAGTTGCGCCTATGAGAATTTCTCCTTCTTGAAAGGGAATAATATCTGCTGCTCCTTCTAAAAATAAAACCGGCCAATCTTTAGTATCAAAATCGGTTTTAAATGAGAGCAATTGTCCTTTTTGAGGCCGAACATCAACATCAATCCCAATTTCGGAAAGGAGTTCTTTTAATGCCGGACCTGGGCAAAGTACTAAATCATCTACAACATCACTTTCTCCTTGATGAACAATCTCCCATTTTTCGTCTGCTTTTAGAATAGTTGCACGCTCCGCAAAAAATTTCACTCCTCTTGCTTGTGCTCGCTTTTTCAAATGTGCTAAATAAGCTTTTCCATCTAATCGTGCTCCTCCCGATAGATATAAACTTTCACTTGGCTTAAGTAATGGAAATAAGCTGACGGTTTCCTCTTTTGAGAGCACCTTAATCTCGCCCATCTCTGGTGCGTTTTTTCTTCTTTCTAAAGCTAACTTCTCTAACTCTTCTAAGTCTGAATTTTTTCGTAAAAATAAGGTCCCACATTTTTCATATACTTCATCAGTTAATTCAAAATCAGTTTTTAATTTTTCAAAAAATGCTGCACCATCTTTAGCTAGTTGATACCATTTTTGATTTCTTCTTTTAGAAAGCCATGGTGAAATAATTCCAGCACTCGCTTTAGTGGCTTGATTTTTTTCATCATCAAAAAGACTTATCTCGAATTTATCAGTGTCCAGATAATTCGCTAAGGTCATCCCAATTATTCCACCACCAATGATTGAAATTTTTTTCATCATGACTCCTTTTCTTTTTTAAATAAATAAAAATCAAGACGTATTATGCTTGATTTTGATTTTCTTTTAAATGTTCTAACTCTTTACAGTATATCATTTTTAAAACTGTCAGTAACTTTCTTTGTTTTAATCTAATCTCAATCTTTCAATTTCCATGACAAAAAATTTTGGACTTGTTCATCATAAGTCATTGTAAAATAAGGTTGCTTTTTATCTAACTTGCGAATTTCTTTGATTTCAGTACAGGATAATTCAAAATCAAAAATATTGATATTTTCGGCTAAATGTTCGACTCGAGTTGAACGTGGAAAAACTATGATTCCTTCTTGAATATGCCAGCGTAAGATAATCTGAGCCACTGTCTTATTATATTTTTGAGCTATTTTTTTTAAACGACTTTCATCAAGTAGTCTTTGATCGCCATGTCCAAGAGGATACCAACTTTCAATTTTAGTCCCATAAGGTTTGAGAAATTCTTGGAGTTCTTTTTGTTGATGGTAAGGATGTGTTTCTACTTGAAGAACACTTGGTTTAATGTCAGCAAAGTTAAATAAATCAACCAATCTCTCCCCATCAAAATTTGAAATTCCAATTGATTTTACTTTTCCTGATTTGACAGCATTTTCCAAAGAAATCTAAGCTTTACGATAATTTCCAACCTGCTGATGAAGTAAAAGCAGGTCAATTTGCTTAAGATTTAATCGTTCAAGCATTCGCTCAATGGCTTGTGAAGCATCATCATAATCAGAAGGCCAGAGTTTACTAGTTATCCAAATTTCAGAAATTGGAATTTCAGAAGAATGGATGGCTCGACCAACAGAGCGTTCGTTTTGATAAGCATGGGCGGTATCTATGTGACGATACCCCAATCTCAGCGCTTCTTTGACTGCATTTTCAGTTGCTTCTCCTTCAGGAATTTGATAAACTCCCAAGCCAAATTGAGGAATGATATTTCCATCATTAAGTACGATTTGTGTTTGCATTTTTTCTCCTTTTATTTTTCATTAACTGGGTTCGTGAAAATTAAAACTAAAAATCCTATCAGTAAAAATACTGTGATGAAAGCCATTATCAAATGATAATAAGCACTTAAATCAATGACAGATGAACTAAATAGAACAACGATTGATAAACCTACCGGTCCTCCAAGTTGATGCATCATATTTGTTAAGCCTGACGCAGCACCTGATAATTCCGGGGGAACTCCTGCCACACCTGCCGCTGTAAGTGGGGCAAGTAGCCAGCCTTGCCCAAGACCAATAATCATCATTTGAAAAGCCATTGCATAAAAATATCCCCATTCTGGTTGTGATATAAATGACAAAAACATTCCTGTCAGTAAAATCACTTGTCCTAAAATCATGACTTTACTATTTCCCAAAGCTTTTGTTAATTTAGGCAAAAATAGAGCAGCAATAAAATTAACAAGTGTTAAAGGCAGAAAAGCAAGCCCTGACTCTAATGGTGAAAAGTTATACATTTTTTGCATAATTTGTGGAAGAATAAACCAGTAAGTCAACATGGCCATCATAAAAGTAAAACGAGCAATGTAAGAACCTGTTCGATTTCGATTCTTAAATAACTCTAAAGGTATGAGAGCATAAGTAATTCTTTTTTCCCATAAAAGAAAAACCAAAATCAAAATTAAAGAAGCAACTATAATTAATAAATTACTTATGGTAATTCCGTAAACAAATAGAACTGAAATAATGACCGATAATAAACTTCCAAGAAAATCAATTTTACTTGGCTTGATTTCATTTTGTTGAACTTTCGCAAGCGTTAAAACAATTAGTAATAAACTAAAAGGGACATTCAATAAAAAGCCGACACGCCATGAAATTGCTGAGGTAAGCCAACCGCCTAGAATTAAACCAAAACTTGAACCAATACCCGCGGTTGCTCCATAATAAGAGATAGCCTTCATTCGCAAATTTCCCTGATAGCTATCCATCAGTAAAGCCAAGCTCGTTGGCGCAATGATAGCTGAGCCAATTCCTTGAACTGCTCTTGCTATAATCATCATTTCTGTTGACGTAGATAAACCAACCGCTAAACTTGATAGTCCAAAAATAAAAAGGCCAGAGACAAAAATTATTTTTCAACCCATTAAATCTCCTAAATGCCCTGCCAACAAAAGAAAACCTCCAAATGTAATGGTATAGGCATTTGAAACCCAAGAAAGGCTTGCTTCGTTCATATTTAAATCCTGAGATGTTTTTACAGTACTTGTGAAAATTATCGAATTATCCATCAAAATTAAAAAATAGGAAAATAAGATAATAAAGATGACTAAGCCAAAAGTTTTTTTATTTTTAATGAATTTATTTTAAAACAAAAATCAACTGATGAAAAATGCTTATTTTAGTATTAATTATGCTTATAAAGCATATTAAAAAATAAAAAATTTACTGACAGATTGGTCAGTAAATTTTTAATCATTTTCTTGTAAGTATTGTTTGATAAATGCTCTAGTGACTGGTGTCAATGGAATATTTTTCTTCCAAGCAAGAACGCTATATGTCTTCACTTCTGGACTTAAGGGAATCGCTTTTAAATCTTGATAATTTCTAATGAGTGCAACTTCTGTAACGACTGCCTCACCAATTCCTGTACGAGCAATCTCAAAAAGATGAAATCCAAGATTGAAGCCTCCAATAATATTTAAATCACTCACTTGGCAGTCCGCCCAATCAGCTATATACTGACGAACTTCTGGTCGTTCTGAAATCAAAATTCGTTGTTTTTTAAATACTTCTGGCCTTACTTCATCTAATTCTGCAAGTTCTGAATCGGATTGTGTAAGCATCATCCAACGCTCAGGAAAACCAATTTTTTCTACATTATATTTTTCTGTAGACGTTGGCTCTAACAAAAATCCGACATCCACAAGTCCATTATCAATCTTCCATTTGATGTCATCTGCATTTCCTGACAAGATTGTAAAAGTGATGGCAGGATACCTATTTGTGAGTGTTTGAAGAGTTTTAGCAATGCTAGAACTTGTCCACCCTTCTAAGGCTCCAATTGTCAAATATCCTGATAATTCCGCATTTTTCCGGTCTTCAAAAACTTGGACAGTCTTACTGGTCAGCTGTAAAATCTCTTCAGCTTTGATTTTAAGAAATTGACCATCTTCAGTCAAGATAAGCTTTTTCCCATCACGCATAAAAAGCTGAGTATCTAATTCTCGTTCAAGTTCTTTAATTTGTCTAGATAATGTTGGCTGTGTAATATATAACTGTCAGCAGCTTTGGATACCGTCCCAGCAGTGGCAACTGTCCAAAAATACTTTAATAATCGAAGTTCCATTTATCCTTATCCTCTTCAAATTTTTATTGCTTCTGTTGAACTTTGATTCAAATTCATTTCGCTTGGAAGCATGACTTCATCATAATTTTCAATTTTGAATGTTAAATAATCTAAAGCAGATTGTTTTTCAATAATTTCTGTTCTCAATTGTTCAACTTGACTCTTCAAAATTTCAATTCTTTATTCTTTAGTATTAGGATTTCCTTCAGTTACCAATACCATATAACGTGTCAAGGCTTCTACTTGCACTCCTGCATCTCTCATATGTTTGACGAATTTTAATGTTCTAATATTCGCTTCTGAAAAATTTCGTATTCCAGACTCTGTCCGTGCAATTTTAGGAATTAGCCCAATTCTTTCATAATATCTGATATTATCTGTTTTTATCCCTGATAAGTCGGCGGCCTTTTTTATATTCATTCTTTTATTTTAACACTTGAAGTGAACTTTAAGTCAATAAAAAAACATTTAACAAAAGTTAAATGTTTCAATTTACAAATTAAGCCAAGGCTCCCATTGGATCCCATGGAAGCAGAACTTGAGGTTTTGCTTCATAAGCAGCTAATTCTTCTTCGCTTAAAAGGTCTTTGCGGACAACAATTTGATAAGTATATTCATCCATCCATTCATCAGAAGCAACGAAATATCCTTTTTGACCGGCATCTTTACCCCAAGAATTTTCAACTTTCCATTTAGTTGAATTTCCGTCAGCATCTAAATCAACACCCGCTAAAACCATGGCATGAGTCATCAGTGATTCGCCATAGTCAAGACGTCCAGCCTTACTTTGTGTGAATTCAATATCCAATGAAGATTTAAAATCATAAGAATCCATTGTCAAAAGTCCTGCTGAACGGTTTGATTCTTGACCAACGTCACAACCAAACCAGACAGTTTCGCCCGCTTGCATTTGGGCAATAGCCAATTTTTTGAAACGGTCCATCTCAACGTTCAAGTGTTTGACTTCTTTACCACCGACTACATTACCAAGAAATTCAACGGTATAGCTTTTGTTATAAGGTTTATCAGCAGTTGGAGCATTAATGACCGAAACATAATTGTTCAAATCAATCCCAACATATTCGTTGTAGAATTCTTTTGGCGTTCCAACAAATTTTTTGTATTCATTATCTTTGTTGCGGAAAGCAAATTCAAAATTTTGTGGTGGCAAACCTAGAGTTACAGCAAGGAAATTAAAAACTTCTTGTAAAAGTTCTTCTTTGACCGCTTGAACATCACCGTCTTGCTCAATTGTATAACGTAAGATTTCAGCATCTTGTCGGAGCAATTTGTTCAAGTATTTATTCAATTCGCGTGAGCTACTTGAAGCTTGTGATTCAGGATAAACAGCTTTTGGAACAATTCCATATTTGTCAAAAATGGCTACCATCATATCCCATTGACCACCATCTTGTTGTGGAGTTTGCAAGAGGAATTTCAAACGACGGTCGTCCATCGCAACATCTCCTATAATTTGTTCCATAAACCAGTTTGATTTTTCATATTTATCCCAGAAGAAAGTATAAGCTTGTGAAAATTCAAAATCTTCTGTTTTAAATTCATTAATAAATTTATGACGGAAAGTGTTCAAAGCAGCAAACATCCAGCAACGTCCAGATTGTTTTTGATTCGTTACAGGGTCTTTTGTCAAGTCAAGTGAAAACTCAGGCAAATTCGCTGCATGTGAACCACGCACTTCGAGTGATGAAAGCAAACCATTTTTAGTCACGGCATTTTCCACCGCACGCAATTTTGTGTTTTCAGCAAAATTTTCGTAGAGTTTTTGTGTGAAATCTGATGTTACTGTCATAATACCTCCCAATAAATCGAAACTTCTGACAAAAGTTTCGATAAAAATAATCATTATCGATTTTGATTAATGATATTCTATTATTTTTTACATTCTTCTATTATAATCTAAATTATCAAAAAAATCAGCTAGGAAAGCTGATTTTCTAAATCTTTCTTTGCTTCTAAAAGCCACGGGTGCGCAACTTTCAAGCCATCATTGATGATGAAGTCTATATAATAAAGTGCTGCACTTTGCAAATTTACTGACAGAGCTGTCAGTAATCCTTCTTTGTGCATTATCCCCACCATCCCAAGAAATTTTGTCAGCAAGAAAAACAATCAAATCTAACTCTGTAAAATTTTCCTTCAGTGTTGTGTGGCACTCAATCGCTGACAATATATTTTCGTCAGTAATTTTAAAATGCTCACGCGCCAGATATTTAGAAAGTTTTTGATGAATAATCAAAGGAAATTCACGCTCTTCTGTCAGTAATTCTATACCAAATAATTCTGCTTTTTCTACTCGCTGATGATTTGGATAAACCCCACCAATATCATGCATAAGTCCAGCAACAAAAGCTTGACTCTTACTGATAAACTGGTTAATCTCTTTTTGTTGCACTCCATCAGTAAAAATTAGCTTCAAATTTTCGTCAGTATTTTTTGCAATTAATTTTTCTTTTTGAACTATCACACTTTTCTCTGAATAATCAATTACCAGTTGTTCAGCTGTCTTTGCCACGGCTAAACAATGTTCAAAAAGTTGATCATTTCGCAGAAAAAGCCTAACCTCTTCAACCAACTGCAACTCATCCATTTTATCACTCTCTAAAATCACTTATTTTCTGAAAAGATACTATCCAAACCATTTATGAGTGTTTGATTTTTTAATGACTGATTATCAATATTGTAGTCCCCGATTATCCAAGAATGTTTTTTCAGATTTGCGTTTTGGTCCTCAGAAAATTGAGCAAGCATTTTGAATTGTTGGTCTGCTGTCATAAATATAATCACAGCACCAATTCCCTTAGCAAGAGGCTGCGTTTTATCCGTTCCATCATTTAACCAGTAAGTCTTTGCTTTCATTGATTTATTTGCTAAATCCTGCTGAAAAGCCTGGTTATCAATTTGTTTATAACCTTGACTGGCCAAATAATCTTTCACACTACTCAACTCAAAATAGAGTGATGGGGAGCTAGATGATGGAATCATCTGCTTAATAGATGCACTCACTTTTGTTTGTCCCGTATGATTTGCTACATGCTGTCCACAGGCTGCTAAAATTATTAAACTAAGAACTAATGATAAACCAATTTTTGTTTTTTGTTGAGCTGACATTTAGTTTCCCCAAGTTTTTGCCAATTTTATTTATTTTCACTTTAATTGACAAGCGATAATTTGGCACTTTCGTTTGATTTATTACTTTATCACCCCTAATAAACTTTAATCAAATAAAACTCAGCTTTTTTAATAATTATACCATTTCTTCAAGCAAGCGAATCAGACCTTGGGCTGATTTTTTCCCTGCTTCAATGATGAATTTATCAAAATTAACATTGGCATCATGGTCAGCTGTATCCGACATCGCCCGAATAATTACAAAAGGTTTCCCAAGTGCTGTTGCAGCTTGTGCAATAGAAGCCCCTTCCATTTCGACTGCTAAAACATCTGGAAAATGTTCTTTAATTTCAGCAATTTTACTAGAACTACTGATGAAACTGTCAGAACTTGTAATCAACCCAACATGCACATTTTCTAAAACCTTTTTCAATTCAGAAACAAAGTATTTGCTTGATTCAAAGTACAAAGGTTGTTGAGCCATTTGTCCATAGGCATAACCAAAAGCAGTGACATCTACATCATGATAAGCAAGTTTATCAGCAACTACAACATCTCCAATTGCCAATCCTTGAGCAACCGCTCCTGCTGAACCTGTATTGATAATTGCATCAACATCAAAAATGTCAACCAAAAATCCAACTGCCAAAGCTGACATGACTTTACCAATACCAGATTGAACCAAAACTACTTCGTGACGGCCAATTGAACCACTATGAAAAACTAAACCATGACGGGTATGTTTTTCAGCATTTTCTAAATTTTCAACAAGTATGCGAATTTCTTCATCCATCGCACAAATAATTCCTATTTTCATTTTTTTCCTTATTTCTAATTATTTTGTTTAAAAGTAATACAAAAAGAACGTAACCACCAGTAAAACAACAATTAAAGTAACAATGAAAAGCCATTTATTAATTGCTTTCCCTCTTTTTTGAGCTTTAGCGTTTTCAATCCTTCGACTTTTATAAACAGAGTTTTTACTTAATTTTTTTTCAATACTGTCATATTTCTCAGCAATTTCAGTATCTTCTTCAAGCTCTCTTTGAAGCCTACGTTCAAGATTTTTCTTCTCTTGATTTGCTTGTTCAATTACCTCATCCGTTAAAAGTGGTTTAGGCATTGTCTTCAACCTCCTTTTTAAAGTGTTGCATTTCCCAATACCAAATAGCCATAATTGTTTTTGCATCGGCAATTTGTTCAAGTTCAATCATTCTTTTCGCTTCGCTTAAAGTAACTTCAATTTGTTCCAAAAACTCTCCATCATCAGCGGGTCTTGGATGCTCTACCTTTGTTAGGTCTGACGAGAAGTACACATAAGTTTTTTCTGATGAAAAACCAGGTGTTCCATAAAAAGCTGTGATTTCTGTTAAATTTTCTGCTCGGTAACCTGTTTCTTCCTCAAGTTCACGAAGCGCAGCAGCCTTGGGGTCTTTTTCTTCTCCTATTTCAAGCTTTCCAGCCGGAATTTCAAAAATAAATTTTTCCAATGCCTTACGATATTGACCAACCAAAATCATTTTATTATTGTGAACGGGTGCAATAGCCGTTCCACCATTATGAAAAACAAGTTCTCGAAAACTTTCTGTTCCTCCTGGCAAACTAACCGTATCCCTCACAACATGAAAAATCTTTCCTTGAAAAATTTCATCTCTAGTCAAAGTTTTTTCTTCAAATTTTTTATCATCAAAATTTAACATTGTACCCTTTCCATGGAATTTACTTTTGAAGTAAGTAAAATTTCCCTCTCATCAAATCGAAGGAAAGAGCTTCATGAGAAACTCTTTCTTATTATTTTAAATTATTGTCCACGATAATGTGGCATTTTTTTCGCACGTCCAAGTTTATTCACTTGTTTTCCACGTCCAATTTCAACTGCTTCATCTGGCACATCCTCAGTCACAACAGACCCAGCTGCTGTCAAGGCATTTTTACCAATATACAAAGGTGCGATTATGGTTGAATTTGAACCAATAAAGGCAAAATCATCAATTTCAGTATTGAATTTATTTTTACCATCAAAGTTAGCCGTAATTGTACCAGCACCAAAGTTCACTTTTTCACCCACTGTTGCATTACCAATGTAAGTCAAATGTCCGGCCTTGGTTCCTTTACCAAGAGTTGAGCTTTTAATTTCAACAAAGTTTCCAACATGAACTTCTTCACTCAAAACAGTTCCTGGGCGTAAATGAGCATAAGGTCCAACATTACTTCCAACACTCATCCGACTTTCTTCAACTGTTGAGTTACGAACCTCACAATTTGAATGAATTTCCGAATTTTCAATGCGGCTACCATTTGTAATCAAAACATTTTTACCAATAAAAGTGTTCCCCTTAATGGTTACATTTGCTTCAATCACCGTTTCTGCCCCAATTGTTACTTCACTGTCAATATAAGTTGTTGCAGGATCAATCAAGGTCACACCATTAACCATATGTTCATGGTTAATACGTTTACGCATTGTCCCTTCAGCTTGTGAAAGAGCCACACGGTCATTCACACCTAAACTTTCATCAAAATCATCAAGAATATGAGCAGCTATCGTTTGACCTGCTTTTTTGAAGATTTCAATAACATCAGTTAAATAATATTCACCTTGCGCATTATCAGTTGTGATTTCCGTCAGTGCTTTAAAGAGCGATTTATTATCAAAAATATAAGTCCCTGTGTTAATTTCGGTAATTGATTTTTCAAAATCATTGGCGTCTTTTTGCTCAACAATTTTTTCTACTGAACCCTTTTCATCCCGAATAATTCGACCGTATCCTGTTGGATTTGGTGCGATAGCAGTCAAGATTGTTGCTGTTGCTTTTTGGGCAAAATGATAATCAAAAAGTGCTCCTAATGTTTCGCCTGTAATTAAGGGAGTATCACCAGCGATAACTAAGGTTGCCCCTTCTTCATTAGCCAACAAATCCGCAGCAATACGTACAGCATGTCCTGTTCCTAATTGTTCTACCTGTTTAACAAATTGAGTTCCCTTAGGTAAAGTCGCAATTACACGGTCTGCTTCGTGTCCAACGATGACCACGTTTTTGGCTATCTCCACTTCGGATACACTTTTAAGCACATGCGCCAGCATTGATTTTCCAGCTACTTGATGCAACACTTTTGGAAGTGCTGATTTCATCCGTGTTCCTTTACCAGCCGCTAGGACAATAGCGAATTTATTCATAGATTTCTCCTTTTTTGTTACAAATAAAATGTTTACCTAATTATACCATAATCACTGACCATTTTCGTTATCTTTTTAATTCAAACACTCACAGTACTTCTCAAGTTAGCAAATCTTTTTTCAAAAAAATAGCTAGATTTAATTTGCGATACTAACATATCGATTTCTCGCTTTAAATTATGATAAAATGGACTGAAAGATAGAAAGGATTTTATTTATGCAAACTATAGGATTTATTGGAGTCGGAAAAATGGCCACAGCCATCATTTCTGGACTTGATAAAAATAAATTTGAAATCATCATTTCTGGTCACAATTTACCCAAGACAAAAAAACAAGCTGAGGAACTTAATGTTAAAGCTGCTGAAAATCATGAAGAACTTGTTCAACAATCAGACTTCATTGTTCTCTCTGTCAAACCACAGGTTCTTCCATCTGTTTTAAGCCAGTTAATTAATCATTTATCAAAAGATAAAACTTTGATATCAATTGCTGCTGGATTAACTTTATCTGACTTAAAACATCTAGCTGATTCAGAAAATCAACCGATTATTCGGGTAATGCCTAATATCAATGCTCAAATTGGTCAATCTACCTCTGCGATTGTCAAAAATGAATTTGTTGATGATTCAGCTGACGAAATAGCCCAAGAAATTTTTAAAGCAGTCGGCTCTGTCCACGAGATTGCTGAAAAAGATTTTTCAACTTTTGCAGCAATCGCGGGCTCAAGTCCTGCATTTATTTATATGTTTATTGATGCTATGGCTCGCGCCGGTGTACTTCGTGGACTTCCTAAAGATCAAGCCACTGCTATTGTTTCTGAAACAGTCAAAGCCTCAGCTGAAATGCTTCTAAAGAGTGGTGAAAATCCTTGGTCTTTAGTTGATAAGGTTTCAAGTCCCGGTGGAACTACTGTAGCAGGTGTAGTAAGCTTAGAACAAAACCATTTTGGTGGAACAGTTATTGATGCAATTTCTGCAACAATCGAAAGAGAAAAATATCTTAAATAAATTTAAAAATCTAAAAAAGAAGAATTTCTTTTTTAAATTTTTAATTTCAAATAATAAAAAAAATGCCAAATGGCATTTTTTTATTAACGACGAAGTCCCAATGAAGCGATAAGTTCACGGTAACGTTGAACGTCTTTTCCACGAAGGTATCCAAGAAGGTTACGACGGTGACCAATTTTTTTCATCAAACCACGTTGAGTTGCGTGGTCTTTTTTATGAGATTTGATGTGGTCGTTAAGGTGGTTAATTTCCCAAGTCAATACAGCGATTTGTACTTCAGGTGAACCAGTATCGCCTTCTTTACGAGCGTATTGAGCGATGATTTCTTGTTTTTTTTCTTTTGAAATTGCCATGAGTTTTTCTCCTTTATTTGTATTGCCCAGTCCGAGTGACAGCTTGGCAAGCATGAAACCAAGAACGGGTTGTAAAAAACTACTCTACCATGATACACTTTTTTGACTGATTTTACAAGCCAATAAGAAAATAAAGAGAACTAGAAATATAATCTAGTTCTCTTTAAGCTTTAACTATGTGATGTTGTTTTCGAACTTGAAGTAGAATTTTCTGGCGATTGCTCAGTTGTACTTGAAGAAGACGAGCTCGTTGTTGAGCTTGAAGCTGATGTTGATTCAGAAGTTGATGTTTCTGATGTAGAAACAGAAGATTCTGAGGATGATTGCTCAACTGCCTGAGTAACCTTAACAACAATTGGGGTATCTATCGAAACCAATTCACCAACAGTTGGAGTAACTCCAAATACCCATCCTGTCGGACTTCCTGGAGTATCAATATAGTTTAAAGTAACATTAGTGAAGCCAGCTTGTTTCAAAATTGCTTTATAGCTTTCAGCATCCTGATTAGTGTAAGATGGAATGGCAATTTGTTTTCCACTTGAAACTTCAAATGTAATTTTATCACCACTTGTCACATCAAAACTAGAACCCTTTTTAGGTGTTTGTTTAATGATTGTACCTGCGGCATAAGAATCGCTAGGGACAGAGGTTTGAATCACTTGACTTTCATCAATACCATAATCTTTAAGCAGAGTGGCCATTGCATCATCAATTTTTTCACCAACAAAGTCCTTCATTTTGATAATATTTTCATTTCCAGATGAAACGTAAATATCAACAGAACTTTTAGACCTTACGATAGCTCCACTTGCTGGATTAGTTTTAATCACTTTACCTTCGGCAACGGTTGTGCTTTGTTGTTTATGAACCGTTCCCACCTTAAGATCAGCTGCTTTAATCTTTTTCTTCGCTTGATCCAATGTTAAGTTATTAGTCACATTAGGAACCTTAACATTTGTCGGTGTAGAAACAGCCCATGCAAAGGCTCCACCACCAATGACAAGAAGGAGAACAACAAGACTGATAATCAATCCTTTTTTAGATTTTTTATTTTTATTCTTATTGTTTTCTGTAGTTGATGATTCTGATTGCGCTTTTTCCTGATCATCTGTTTTCTTATCAATCAAAGGATTAGTATCATAAGGATTAATTAGATTGGCAGGCATGATTTTTGTTTCATCATGGTCCTTATTGAAAACTAATTTTTCTTCCCCACGTCGATCAAGACTAGTCGAAGTAGCTACATCTGTCATCATTTCTTCAACATCAACATATCGATTGTTGATATCTTTTGCTGTTGCTTTGATGACGACATTTTCCAATGCTTGCGGAACTTCTGGGTTGAGGTTTATGATGCTTGGAATATTTTCTTGGAAATGTTTTAGGGCAATTGCTACGGCTGAATCCCCATCAAAAGGTATTTGACCTGTTAAAAGCTCAAATAAAATAATCCCAATGGCATAAATGTCTGATTGTACAGTAGCATTTGAACCACGCGCTTGTTCTGGTGATAGATAATGAACTGAGCCAAACATTGTATTTGTTTGAGTAAGTGAAGTTTCAGAAAGAGCTTTGGCAATTCCGAAATCTGTTACTTTTACTGTTCCACTACTTGAAACTAAAACATTTTGTGGTTTTAAATCACGGTGAATAATTCCATGTGAATGAGCCATATCCATTGCTGATAGAATTTCTGTAATAATTTCAATGGCTTCATCATTAGCTAGAGGAGCATTTTGGTTGATGTATTGTTTGAGCGTCATACCATCAACAAATTCCATTACAATGTATTGTTGACTTTCGAATTCACCGACGTCAGAAATACCTACGATATTCGGATGAGAGAGTTCCGCCATCGCAAAAGCTTCTCTTTGAAAACGAGCGATTGCAATGTCATCATTTTCAAAATTAGAACGAAGTACTTTAATTGCAACTTTTCGATCACCAAGGAAAGTATCTTCTCCTTGATAAACGTTTGCCATTCCCCCACGTCCGATTTCTTTGATAATCCGATAACGATCGGCAAAGATTTTACCGATTTGAATCATCAACTAACCTCCTGTGCTTGTGTTTCGGCTTCTGATGTTTCTTCGAACTTAATCAAAACAACAGTAATGTTATCAAGTCCTCCATGTTCATTAGCTAACCGAATCAAAGCCTCGGATTTATTATCTAAAGTCAAATCTTCTCGTTCTAAAACTTCCATAATTTCAGTGGTTGAAACCATGTTTGTCAATCCGTCAGAGTTCATTAAAATGATATCTCCAGCTTGAAGTTCTAAAGCTTGAATATCCGCATGAACTTCATTAGTCTGCCCCAGTGAACGAGTAATGATATTTTTATTAGGATGTACTTCAGCTTCTTCTTCTGTAATTTGTCCTGCGTCTACAAGCTCTTGAACTAAAGAATGGTCTGTTGTTATTTTATTTAACTCACCATCACGCATCAAATAAGTACGACTGTCTCCCACATGGGCAGACACAATTGTGTTTCCTTTTATAACTAGAGCTTCAAGAGTTGTTCCCATTCCTTGATATTCATCAAGTTTACCAAGACTTGCAATATTTTCATTTTCGTTGCGTACTTGATTTCTAAGCCAAATTTCAAGAGTTGCTTCTGGTGTTCCCGCATCAAAAAATGTCTCTGACCAAAGTTTGCCGAGATCTTCCACGGTAAGTTTACTTGCGACATTACCTGCTTTGTATCCACCCATACCATCAGCTAATAAAAAGAGCTGATAACCGGCACGGTTGACATAAGTACCGGCATAGTCTTGATTAGTACTACGTTTTGAACCGATATCTGATAAAATACTATATTCCACTTTTTCTCCTTAACAAGAATAAAGTTTTATTTTTAGGTCTAAAAATTACTGATAGAGTTTAAAAATTTTCGAGAAAAAATGATTCTTTCTCAAATTCTCAAAACAAAATATTCGTCAGTAAATTATTCACCTATTTTTTTAAATTTCGCGATGAAGAATCCATCCGTATGATACATTTCTGGGGTAATGAAAAGACAGCCCTCTTTAATCACTTCTGGTTTTTCATTTGAAATTTCAACTTGTTCAAAATTTGGATGATTTTCAAGGAACTCATGAACAACGTCAAAGTTTTCTTCATCAAAAATTGTACAAGTACTGTACACCATTATACCACTTTTTTTCAGGCTTTTCGAGGCGCTGTTTAGAATTTCTAATTGAATTTTTTGTAAATCTATGAAATCCGAACTTTCTTTCCGGTAACGGATATCTGGTTTACGGCGAATTAATCCAATTCCTGAACATGGAGCATCGACTAGAATTCGATCAAATTTTTCTGGACCAAAATTCTCATAAATCATTGTCGCATCAGCTTTTTGAGTGGTAATTTTATCCGCAACATGCTGACGTTGTGCATTTTGATTAATTAAATCAAGTTTATGCTCGTATAAATCCAATGCCGTGATATGACCAGTTGTCAAATATTGAGCCATATGTGTGCTTTTCCCACCTGGGGCAGCACAGGCATCAAGAACTTCTTCTGTTCCTTCTAATTCAAGTTGAGGAGCAACTAATTGACTTGTTTCATCTTGAATCGTAATTCTTCCAGTTTGAAACTCTTCTATAATTGAAAAATTTCCGCTGTCAGCAATTAATGCTGTTTCTGTCAGTAAAGACGGACGAGTCCCAGCAATTTCTACAGTTGGATCAATTTTTCTTAAGCTCACATGACTTGGTTTTTCAAGACTTTCGAGGATTTCTCCTGTTCTTTTCCCACCGAATTGGCGAACCATTTTATCCAATAACAGTTTTGGCATTGAATATTTAGTTTCCCAATCTTTAGGTTCTTCATTTCTGTGCTCAGAACGCATAAAGTTTCTTAAAACAGCATTAATAAAATTAGCTGTTGCTTGTCCATCATGTCGTTTAGCAATTTTTACAGCTTCATCAACTGCTGCCGAAGTAGGCACCTTATCCATAAATAGGACTTGATAAATTGTGAGTAATAAAAGCATTTTAGCCCAAGGTTTAGGCTCTTTTTTTAATAAAGGAGTAATGTACCACTCTAATAAAGCTTTTTTAGAAACTACACCGTAGACAAGGGCTGTTACAAAGCCTTTATCCACTGTGGATAGTTCAGAATCTCGCAAATTTCGATCCAATGAAATATTTGCATAGGCATCATTACCAAAAATATCATTTAGTACATCGAGTGCGGTTTGTCTTGCATTTTTTGTCATAGAGCTATTATGACATACTGTGTCAATAAATGTCAATAGATACCGCTAAACCTTGTTTTAGGGGATATATGCAAATTATTGTACTAATGAATACCTATGAGTTACATCTAAAACGTAACTAAAAACGTAACTAATTTTTGTCGGGCAAGAGGCTGTATATCTTAGATATACAGTTTTTTTATTTTAATTAACGTAACTAAAAAACTCCTTTGGGAGTTTCTACTATTATATGTACCTTTTTATTATGGTTCTTGCTGGACTCGAACCAGCGCTAACCCCGTTATGAGCGGGGAACTTTAACCAACTAAGCTAAAGAACCAATTATGATAATCTGTAGCACTTATCTTGGTTATTATATCAGATATTTGTGGACGGCACTGCAGATTACCGACGTTATAAATAAAGAATATTTTTATTCTCGCCCACTAAATTAATTATACAATATTCCGTGAAAAATAAAAAATGCCAGCAAATTGCTGACACCCATGTTTAAAAAGAGCATATTTCTCAAATAATTAATTTGGCTTTATATTACTTTCTTTAATAATATAATTGGGACGTTTTTTTGTTTCCAGAAATATTTTAGCGATATATTTACCAATGATTCCAAGAGAAAGGAGCTGTAAACCACCCAAAAGCAAAATCAAAACAATCAAAGTTGGGAAGCCTTGAACAGGATCACCAAAAACAAGTGTTTTAAGAAGGTAAAAAACGCTGAGTAGCACTGAAGCTAAAAAACTTATAAAACCAACAAATGTTGCGATATTTAAGGGTGCTTCCGAAAAGTTAACAATACCGTCTATGGAATATTTTAGCAATCCAAAGAAGTTCCAAGATGTTGTACCAGCAACACGTTCTCGGTTTTCATAAGGAAGATATGTCGTTTTAAAGCCTACCCAACTAAAAATTCCTTTTGAAAAACGGTTATTTTCTTTCAACTCAAGAATACTATCAACTACTTGCCGAGTCATTAAACGAAAATCACGTACTCCGTCTACCATTTCAGTGTCAGATATTTTATTTATTAATTTATAAAACGTTTTTGCAAAAAAAGAACGAATAGGAGGTTCACCTACCCTTGATACTCTTCGAGTTCCTACAACATCATAACCTTCAGTTATTTTTGTAAACATTTCGTTTAACATTTCTGGTGGATCTTGTAAATCTGCGTCCATGACGGTTACAAAATCACCATCTGAAACTTCTAAACCCGCTATCAAAGCAGCTTCTTTACCAAAGTTTCTTGAAAAACTAATATATTTCACGTTATCATATTTAGTAGTTAAATTTTTTAAAACCTCTAACGTATTGTCTGTTGAACCATCGTTAATAAAAAAATATGTTTTTTCTAGAGGTAATTCAACACTTTGTTTATTTACTTCGTTTAGAAATATTTCTAGTGTTTCTTCTTCGTTGTAAGCTGGAACTATTATTGAGAGTTTGCTCATCCTCATTTTTTTCACTCCTTCTTTTTGTATAGCTATATCTCCTGAAAATCTATTTAAACAATAAGAAATTCCTAAACCAGATAGCAGGCAAATCAGATAAATATATTGGAACATATATTTAGTTCCGCCAGATTCGAATATCAAAAGGAACAACAATCCACCAAGTAAACTGAGAGTTACCACACCAACTTTCCATGTTCTATTAAAGTATAATGCAATAATACTTGAAATAAGGGTTATTATCCAAAAAATTTGACATAAAAAGTTGAAACTTGGTCTTAATTTTCCATTTTCATAATATATTTGTTGTATTTTGTTTGATAAGCTTCCATTTGCTGAATAAGCATAATTAAGCCACAAACCATCACGATGATATCCTATAACTCCTGTATCAGTAATTTGGAAATATTTCTGTCCATAGAATTTTATAGTTCTAGCCAGACCGCGATTGGCTGTTCTCTCTACAAATAATTCAATATCTTTTTTTGATTTATCAGATTTATTTTTCTCTGCAAGTGTGCTTTTTAAGTCTCCTGCATTCCAAGTTCCATGAATAGATTCACGATTATCCTCATCTCCAAAACTCCCCATCAAAATAAAATGGGCCATTGGAAGTTCTTTCGATTTATCAATTTTAACTATTTTTTGATTACTTACGAATAGATTAAACATTGTTAATGTAAGAATTACGGTTAATAAAAACGGAGGAAATGAAATAAGACTTTTTATTCTTATATCTTTTTTATATAAATTTATTAAAATAAATAAAAGTACCGCTATAATAAATGTAATGCTACTCGGTCTCGTTAGGTAAGATATGGCAAGAAAAAAAGCAGAACCAATAGAGCTAAATATTAACGAAAAAGTTTTTTTGCTTTTGATACAAATTGTTATGAAATATATAGATAAGAAGACGGGCAATAGACAATATGTATCTGTATATGGAACTAAATAAAGAGGTTGTATAATTGCAAACATCATAAAACTTATTGTTGAAAAGTAAGATACTGTTTTTCCGAATAATTCTTTAGATATTTTTAAAAAGAGCAATGTTGATGTAAATATTATTAATGAATTTAAAATTCGAAAATTCATATATGAGAAACCAAATATCTTTATGAAATAATAATTTATAAAAAATAAAAAATTATTATTACTGTTAACTGATAAATAGTCACTAATAGCCTTGATATCTTCAACATGTATTAAACGATAAGAATCAAACTTAGGTGTTCCATTTAGTGTTATTACTAATACTATTTGATATATTATACAAAATATAAAAAAAATCCAAAATATCCGTTTTTCGTACAATCTGATAAAAGAAAAAACTTTCTGAAATAAACTCTTTTTCGCAAATGTAATAAATAAAAAAAGTAATATAAGACTGATTGTAATTGTTACGATAAGACCATTTGATAGTTTATCTAACCATAAGATTCTTGATTGCATCGCGCCGATTAACGATACAAAAATTAGCACTATCCCAGCACTATTTATTAAATTATTTATATATTTATTCAATATAGATACTCCTCATTTTTTATACATATTTAAGTTTACTTTAAGAACTATTAAAAGTCAAATAACTATACGGGTTAAAGACTTTATTAATATGTATTTTATAAATAAAAATACCCCTAACCGAAGTCAGGGGTTATTTTTATAGTTTATTCGCATTTAATCGACGTTGTAATTCTCTGACAGAATCAGATACTGGGCTAATTATTCCGTCTTGTGTTGTTCCAAGATGTTTTTGTAGTGCTTTAATCGTAGCTTGCCCAAACAGTCCGTCTTGTCCAATTCCTAAAAATCTTTGCAATGCTTTA
Organism: Lactococcus cremoris subsp. cremoris NBRC 100676; assembly: GCF_001591705.1. GTDB lineage: Bacteria > Bacillota > Bacilli > Lactobacillales > Streptococcaceae > Lactococcus > Lactococcus cremoris. The sequence goes on from NZ_BCVK01000025.1 coordinate 19,745, forward strand.
ACCACGTTTGAACCAGTCAGTGATGAATCAAACTGAGCAGCATAAATATTTTGATTAAAGGTTTGTTTGTACTGGTGACTGATTACTCCGTCTTTACCAGCAGTATCAAAGTATTCTTGCAATCGTTTAGCGGTCGCATTTCCAAATTGACCATCAAGATTTAGAGTAACCATTTGTGGCTTGTCATCAGTATTTGCTGAACCTGAACCAACAATTCGATAAAAGTGATGTGGTAAGCGTGTACTCATGTATGCATCGTTCGTATCAATCGCAATTCCATTGTGAGTGTAAGAACAGTGAATGAATGAACCATTGCTTAGGAAAATACCTGTGTGTCCATCAGATCCAGCAGAACCTCCTGGAGTGCCCGAGATAAAAATGTCCCCACGTTGCACTTCTCCACGGCTGATTTCTTTGAGTTTTGTGCCAGACATTCCAAATAAAGTTTCAGTATTTCCCATTGAACCTACTGACAGAAAACCACCAGCAATCATGGCAAAGAATACTGACGAGCTGCAATCATAACTTGTTGGACCCATTCGTGAAGTCATTGAGTAAGTAACTTTGCCTTTTCGTGCTTGCATCCAAGCAATCATATTTTCAATACTTGACATCATTCGCCCCCCTTCTGTGAATTCGTGGTCAGCGTCAGAAGCTTTAACCACTTGAACGCTATCACCATTTTTCAAACTTTTTGTAAGTTCAGTTCCTTTTTTTGCTGCATGAGTAAAGTCATTGTTCCTCCACCAAGCCAAAAGAGCAAATACAGCAGTAATTAATGTACTGACAGTATTATCATCTAATGGAAGTGGATTCTTACCAAGCGCTGTCAATACTTGGTTTAAAATTGCCAACCAAAGTAAGATTGTACGTGTGAGTGTTCCTTTATCAATTGTTTTCATGTTCTTTCTCCTTTAAATTCCAAATCTAGTTAATATATAGCCAATAACTGTTACCGCTAAAGTAAGCATAAAGCCCCAAGCCCACTTATTATTAGCTTCCATTTTTTCTATAAGTTTCGCATTTGATTGAGCTATTAGGAGCGCTCGTTCTGCTTTATCTCGAACTGTTTCATAGTTATCTAACTTTGTTTCAATTCGAGCTAAACGTTCGAGGACTTCTCGCCATGCTTGTTCCTCCATAACCCCTGCTTTCTATTTTTCTGGCACTTCATAAGTGGCCAGTTTATTTTTCGAAGCCTCAAAAGCTTCTGATATTAATTCGTTTAGCTCATTTTTAGCTTCTTCTGAATTATGAAAATCTTGAGGGTTATTAATTGTTAGCTGTGCTTCTAAAGCCCCCGTCTCATAAGCGGTAATACTAAGATTGGCAACAATGTTTTCACCGATAATAATGTCGGTAGTTTCTTGAGTCTGTTTGTTCTTTTTCATTTTTTCTCCTTGTTTCTAGTTTGGTAACGAATCATTAGTAAACCACATTTGTGAACCTCGTGGGTACCCGGTATTAGTCGAAGGCCCCCACCAAGTACAGACTCCGTCAATCCCCGCATCAATATGTGCACCATTATAACTTGAGGTCATATGCGCTGGTATGTTGGCTGTTGTATTAGGTCGATAGCCTAATGGAATTTTACCCACACCGAATTGTTGACCAGAAGTAAGCGATGAATTAATTGTACCTAACAAAATTGCAATCACAGTTTCACCACGTCGTTCTAAGCTAAAGATTAAACCAGCTCCAATAGTTACAGAGGTAGTCTTAGAAGTTTGTCTAATTCCACCAATCACATCAATATTCCCATTAATTGTAAATGGGAAATTGGAATTAGTCGCATTTAAAACAAGCCCTGTACCAATACTATTTCTCCCATTACTGGCAATCGCTTGTAATGAAGCGACTTTGTATTTTGGATCAATGACTCCACCTTTATCAAGGGTTATTCCATAACCAGCACTGTAAATGGTTAAGCCGCCTGAATTCAAAGCCACCCCCATGCTTGTATATGAATATCCGTCTGGATAATTAGGGTCTATCATTTTAGAAATATCCCAAGACTTAACCACACCATCTTTAACAGCTATTCCCTGAGTGTCACTTTTTGAGATAGTCAGCGAACCCCCAAGCATATCCCCTAAAATAGCTGTAATCGCAGACAAAGTATCGACATCAATATTTTGAGCCTTAATAAGATTAATAACCCAATTTTTGCCATTCCAATAATACTCAGTATTTGGTTGGATGTTAGTTCCGTCAGAAGCATCAACTGCTGTAATTCCTATATATTTCCAAGTTAAACCTTTAAATTTTGTGGTAGGTTCTTCATCAGAAACAATTTTACCTGGATCACCATTACTTCCAGCAGGACCAGTTGGTCCTTGTGGGCCAGTATTACCCTGAGGTCCTTGCGGCCCTGTTGCTCCATTGTTTCCCATTTTAGCTACTGAATACCCTGTTTCACTGGTATTATCCGTATAAGCCCAAACAGTCTTAGTCCACAGATAACTACCTGCTGCAACTGTCGGAACTGTGGAAGTCCAACCGCTAGTCGGTGCCGTTGTTCCACTTGTTGAGCCTGCATACGCAATGGTCGTAGTTTTTATTCCAACGCCATCTTTACCAGCAATTCCGTCATTACCGTTATTTCCGTCTTTAGAAATATAAGTTACTGAGTAACCTGTTTCAAATGAGTTGTCCGTGTATGTCCATACTGTTTTCGTCCAGAGATACTGACCTTTTACAAGACTGGGAACAGAACTTGTCCAACCGCTAGATGGTGCCGTTGTTCCGCTTGTTGAAATAGCGTAAGTGATAACAGTGGCTTTTATTCCAAACCCGTCATTCCCTCGCATCAGACTCCAAGTGTAATCGGATGGATTAGTGCTGTCAGCTTGCGTAAAGTCTGTGTACTGACCGATGTAGCTTGGCCAGTCAGCAGTTGTTACTTCGCTAGCTGATGGCATCCAAGGGGTGGCGGTTGAGCCTGGTTCTAATTTTAATTTTGAATAGCTTAAATTATGGAGATTGGATTGATTTGCTACAAATCCAATAGAAGCTTTATACCTAGCAACATCAATAGAGACAGTAAAAGTGATAGTTGAAAAACCAGAAGTTCCAGCTTTTATCGTATTTCCAGCATTATTGTAGCTGACGTTAGCAGAGTCATAAAGATAGAGTATTGCACGTGAGTCTACATCACAATCTTGAACCCAAGCCGAGTAAGTATATACTTTTCCTTTTTCAAAATTTACAGTATTGGTAGCTAACGAAGGAGTGCCCCAACCTTTAGCAGATACGGTTTTTAAAGTCGATGAGGTACCATCCAACAAATTCAAAATTGGATAAACAGTTGTGAAACCGTCAGTGCCGTCTGCGCTGTAAGCGTAGGCTACGTGAGTTATTGTCCCATCATTAACGTTACTTATGGTGAGGCTATTGCTTGCTACTATCGTCATCAGTCACCTCCGCCCAAATTTCAATAATTGGGGTGGAGATACCAAAAGTCCACCAGATTTGTTCAATCACATCACTTGCGCTTGTTGCTTCAAAGCTAACTTGTGTGATTTCTCCCCCAAGTTCGATATTGGCATAAAATGTACTTTTCATTATTGATTCACCTCGCATGTATATTGAGCTTTGACATTGATATCAGTCGCCGCAACACTAATTGTTTTACCAGTTTTATATTGATTGACTGTACCGCCAAAATTAGCATTTAATACGCCATTTTGGTCACGTTGAGACCATTTATAAGTATAGGTTGTTCCAGCTGTATCAATTTCAGCACCAGATTGAAATACTCGGCAAGTAAGTGTTGTTGTACCAGAACCATTTTTAAAAATACTGCCTGCTGTGCTATCAATCGTACAAGTTAATGGGTCTGTGTAATCAAGAAGAGTAACGATACCACTAACTGCCGTACCTAAAGTACCTTTTAATGCAATGTTAAGTCCTATAATTGCAAGAGCAATTTTCTTAACGTCTTCCGGATGTTTTGATGCCCAAGTCCCAAACTTCTCAAGCCAAGGTAGAACTGTTTTTAGAGTGTCGCCGATTAACTTAAATGCAGCACCGCCTAAATCTTTTACCATACCAAAAAAGTTTTTGATATCATTGGCATGTTTAGAAATAAAGTTCCCTAATTTTTCAATTTCATTAGCCAGTCCATTCGCAAAGTCTGCTAATGGATTTTTAGTTCCTTTAAAAACGGAGCTAAAAGCTGTAGAAATAGTTGTGACAGCTTTATTTGCACTATCTCCGATATGAGTAAACGCCTTTTCCGTTTCCTCTCCGTCAAGAGATTTAGACATGTTTTTTAAGAAATTATTATTTGTTTTAAAGAAACCTTCTGTGATTTTTCCAGATAAACTTTGGTATTTTTCTTGCAAGTGAGCAGAAAATCCGTCAAATGAAGTGAGGTAGTTTTCAAGCCCTTTAGGTTTAGCGGCACTCATGTTTTCAATTGTCTTTGATAAATCAGACATTGAAATTTTACCGTCTTTTGCTAATTCGTTGAGTTTATCGCGAGAGACACCCATTGTCGTGGATAATGTTTTAGCGAACCCAGGTAGCGTTTTTCCCATTTTGGTAATTGAACCAGAAGTAATTTCACCACTTGCATTCATTTGAGTAAACTTAGTGATAATGTTTTGCATTGCATCATCAGATTTACCAGTTGCACGACCTAAATTAACAAAAGCGTCAGATAATTTTTTAGCGCCATCAGCCGAACCTTCTAATCCATAATTTTTTTTAGTTAAAAGACTTAATGTATCAATGGAATATCCTGATTCTTCTCGCAAATTTTTGATATTATCAACTAAAGAATCATTCAGTTTTTGATTACCATTTGTAAAATTATTCAAAGAAACCGATAAATTCTGCATTTCTTTGTTATACTCTACGCCAGCTTCTAAAGCGCCAGTAAATTTGCTCTTAATATCACCAATCGCACCGATTACGCCACTAGCTAAGATGTTCCCTAAAAACACATCTTTAAAACGGCTATGTGTACGACCTAATAGATCATTAAGGCTTCTAAGCTGACTCTTTACTTTACCTATACCTTCTGTACGAGGTTTTATTTCAGTGCCGTTGATCCTTTTTATATCTCGAGTAGCTTCTGAAACCTTTGTGGACATTTGCGCCACACGAACTTCTTGAAGTTTATAAGCCTTAGAGTTCTTATCGCCTGATTCCCCTAGTTTTTCCAATTCGGTTTTTTGAATCTTTAAAATTTGAGAATATTTTTCTTGAGCTGACTTTAATCCATCAATTTTGGCTTTGTTGGCTTCTTCAGTTTTTCCTTCCGCTTCGAGTTGCTTTACCCGTTCTTCCGTAAGCTTGTTAGAATGTTGAACTTCCTCGTTAAGTTTTGCAAGTCCTGATTTTTGGTACTCATAAGCTTGTTTTGCTTTATCTTGTTGACCGTTTAGGGCGGTTAACTTAACTTCTGCTTGAGTAATTTGTGAAGCATATTTTTGATAAGCTTTCTCTCCATCAGAAGTAGAACGGTTAACTTCTGATTGCTCTTGTTTTAGCCGCTCAAGCACTGATTTTTGTTTACTTAAAGAATCAGACAAACCCTCATACTTAGCTTTAGAAGCACCTAGAGTATCTCCTGACAGCTTCATTTGAGATTCCATCTGTTTCCAAGCATTGGTGCTATCTTTAACTGAATTTTTAAGGCTTTCAATACTGGTTACTGCATTAGTAGTATTAACTCCGATATTAGTGGCCAAAGTCCCAGCTACTTTTTCTTTTGCCATATATTCCTCCTTTCTTTTTAAATTAACGAATTCCATTGAGCAGCTAAATCCTCAGCTGACATCATTTTGTTATCAGGATTTGCGCTCATGACATCAAGCAATTCCTCATATTCCTGTTCTCCAATTGTGCTTAAATCCCAATGAAGATTTTGAATCACATCTTTTTCGAATAGCTGTAATTCTAACAAGTGATTATGATTGCTGATTATTCGCTCTCTTGGGCTAAACCCACTTCGCCATTTTCTTTGGCTTTTTTGATATCCGAGTCAGAAGCGCCTTGCAATTTTGCAACAATATAAGAAACAACTTCCATCAACTCTTCCATTTCAAGTTCTTCAAGTTCTTCTTTTTCTTTTTTGCTGAGTTTAGCGATATCAGAGACAAATTCGATAATTGAATCAAGATAATCTAAGACTAGTTCATCGTTTCCTTCACTAATTTTTTCTTCTGCTTCGGCCATGTTTTTGGCAAATTTATAACTCTTCTTGAGATTTTTAATTGAAGCTTTGACTTCAACGGTTTTTTTAAGTTGTTTGATTTTAATTTCCATGTTTTTCTCCAATATTTTATAAATAAAAAAGCGGGATGTAATCATCCCGCACTGTTTAATTAAACTCCGAGTCCACTAGCAGCATATCCTCCCATAACTTCTTTTAACATTGCCACTTTATCGAATCCAGGATCTGCAGAATTGAAAGTTTTCATTCCTTGATTATTCCATGCCGCAAAAGCCAGTGATTGATAAGTCAATGCATCTTCAACTCGGTTTTGCGCTGTATGGTCAGTTTGAATGTTCAATGCAGTTTCAGTCATTTGCCCATTACCGAATGCGTAAAAAATTGAATGTGAACGATCAATTAACTCTGACTCAATAATCAAAGCAACTTGTGGCAAATCTTGTGATTGAACGTATCCGCCTTTTTTGTCGCTTACTTCTCCTTTAATTTTAGCTTTAATAGCAAAAGGAAGATTGTTCCAAACTGCAGCGACTTGCGGAAATGATTTTGCACTCACTACATCAACAAGACCGTTGTCTCCAAATTTTTGAGTACCAGCAGCTGCAATATTAGTGATATTTTCAGAAGCTGTACCATAATCTTTCGGATTTGATATATAAAGTCCATCTGTTGTTAGCCCTTCAGGCCCTGCAATAATTTTGCCTGTTTTTTTATCAATTAATCCAAGATAAGATTTTTTTAAACCTACAATTGCCATTTTATTCTCCTTTTAATTCATTAATTTCCACAATTTTTTCAACTGTGATATTTTTTTTAGTTTGTTGTTTTGTTGTATTGGTACTAACGTCTAGGTAATGTGGTTCACTTGAAATTGTTAACCACCCGCTATCTTTTAGTTTCTCCATCAATTCTATTTCTGCAAGAAGCATACTTTCAGAGAGATTAAATCCGTAGAAAATTTGGATAGTAACTGCCAGAACAACGCTATTAAAGGTTCCGTCCCCATAGTTAGTAATATCTGATTTAAACTCTGTCAGTAAAACTTGAGTATTGTCTAAATCATTAACATGTTCTTTGGGAATAAAATTTTCAAATACTAACCAAGAGGGACGGAAAGCACCTACTATTTGCGAAACTTCTTGTGTTGGTCTCATTCTGCCCCTTTCTTTTTGAGTATTTCTGAAAAAACTTCTGCTTCCGCTGAAAATATGGCAACTTGAGCTTCCATGCCGTCACGATAAGTAGAAACAAAAGGGTCAGATGTAATTGCAACTTGACCCCCTTTTCTATATTTCGTTCCTTTTTTGGAATACATCGGAAAACGTGTGCCGTTTTCAATCAGATGACCTACCCTTGATTTGGTGTAATCCCAACCAACGGTAGAATTTCCGTCTTTAATACCATCAATATTAGTGTTCTGAACCAAAATACTATCGGCTAGATGTGGATTTTCCCCAGTTTTACGAATACGATAATGCTTATCTTTAGTGACTTTTTCAAGTCCTCTAGCGAATGCATTTGCACCAGCCTTGGTTATTTTCGCTTTATCTTCAACCGTTAGAGATGTACTGACAGATTCTGCTTGAAAAATTATCCCATTCATAATGTCTTCAAATAGTTGCTTTTCTTCCATCATGAACTCCTTTTCAACGTCAAATAGTCGTACCTGATAATGTTGCTTGTTTCATCAGGCGAATAATTGACGATATCATATTGGACATTATCAATCTCAGCAACCTTTAATTTTTCTGCTGATGAATTGTGTCGTATGATAATCGTACGTGAGTTTTCAAGAGCAGTTCCTTGGAGTTGGTATGATTGACTCAACGTTCTTGTTTTAGATGCAAACCAAACCGTTAATGCTGGAACAAAACCGTCATAACCAGCTCCTGTATATTCATTAGTTAAAGTTTTAACATCTCCTAGTTGAACTTTTTTGTTAAAGTCAGCTAGATTAAGTTGTGCCATTCAGCACCTCCCACATTCTAGCTCTTATTTGATTAATCATAATCTGAATACCCATACCGTAACCATCAGATAAATCTCTACTGAAATATAGACGGGTTGCAAGAGCTGAAATAGCTCTATTGTACTGGTCGGGTAAATTATCCATGATTTGCTCATCAGTAACTGAATCAGAAATAGAACCACGAATTAAGGCACTTGCATCATGAATAAGTCTATTCATAGTTGCAATTTCATCATAGTTTGAATCAATATGATTTTCATCAAGTAATTCTTGCGCTGTAATTAGTGCCATAATTCACTCCTTATACTGCTGTAGATTGAATAACTTTTACTTCTTTTAGCTTACCTGTCAAGTTAACAATTAAGTCTTTACGAGCTTGTACAACGTTTTGATGCAAGAAGATACCTAATTGTTTATACCAGACATCATAAGTATCTTGGAATTGACCAGTAATTTCAGTAAGTTTAAAGTTGATTACTGCTTTTTTGAGCGGAGCAACAACGATATTTACATCCCCTGCATTAGCACTAGGAAACAATTTATCATCAACGATAACAACTGTTTTCCCAAGCAAAGTATAACCAGTTGCTGCGGTAACGTTTGGTTGCAACAAAGGACGACCCATTGCATCAGTAGCCATATCAAAGAGGTTATAGGCAGATTGTGACATAACAATCGAAGCAGCTGCAGAATCTTGAGGTTTTAAAGTAACGTTCAGAACTTTCTTAATATCTCCAATTAAGTCAGTAGAGGAAGTTTTTTTAACTCCATCAGTCAAAGCTGTAATGATAAGAGAATCATCAGTATTATCACGAAGCTCAGTCAATCGTGATTGAAGTTCAGCTTGCCAATCATAAGACGAATCAGAAATCAATTCTTGAGAGAATACATAGCTTCCTGTATATGTTTTCAAGTCCCAAAGAATAGGTGTAATAACTGGAGTTGTATTTTTAGTTGTTTGACCATACTCTGTGTGAGCAGTCAATAGGTCAGTAGAGTTATTAAAAATTGGAAGCTTACCAGTTGTTGTAGTTACTGATTCGGTACGAACCAATGAGCCAAGCCGTGGGAATTGATGCACTTCTTTTTCTGGAGTGAGAATTGTTTGAGGAATAATTACTTTCCCATCATTCAAAGCAATACCTGTAACATTACGAACTTCACCAGTTTTTAAATAATCAGCAAAAGCAGTCACTTTTTTATCTGCGATTTCGCCACCAACTTTTAATTTCATATCTTGCAATCCTCCTGCATCTCTTTTTTCGTCATCTTTGACAGTATTTTTATCTTTTTCTGCTTCTGATTTTGTTTCAGTTTTAGTTTTTTCTGGATTAACTTCTTTGTTATCTGCTGAATTTTCTTCTAATTCAGGAGCAACCAAATCAGAATCATCTCTTTTTTCTTCAACTTTTAATGCTGAAGCTTGCTCCAAAACTTCAATATTAGAGCGAATTTCTTTGATTTCATCTTCTTTTTCTTTGATTTCTGCCATTCCAGCTTTGACTTCATCAATTGTTTTGTCTTCTGAATCAGTAAAGCTACGAATTTCAGCTTTTTTGGCATTAAGTTCAGCAGTTTTAGTTGCTAAATCTTTTTTTAATTTTTCAATTTTCATTGAGTCCTCCTAGGTAGATTTTTACCTTTTCTTTATATTTTCTCGTTCGTTCCGATAAAAAAGCGTCCATTGAACGAGTAACTTGGACGCTTGTATCATCATAAGCTGGTCTGCTTACAACACTTATTTCACTCAACGTTTGAAGTTGATTAATAATTCTTATTGGACTATCTGCTCCTTGTTGCCATGAATCACCACCGTCCGCAACATAGAATCCAAAACTCATACCTTTAAGGTTCCCAGCCTTAATATTGTTATAAACGTCATGGCCAACTGTTGTATCTGGCATATCCAAAACAAAATGCAAGCCGACTTTATCAATGCTTAACTTTAAAGTTCCTGCATCAACTCTGCCTAGCACATTAGCGTAATCATGATTGTATAAAGCTAATACATCACTTAAATCGACATTATCAAGTGCCGTCGGAGCAACATATTCAATAAATGGAGCCATTGCAGTACTAGGAGTATTGAATTTAATGGCATACCCTGCAATTTGTCCAATAAAACCAGTATTTGTAGGGCTCCTCGTCTCTAACTCTGTTGAATCAAAATAACGATATTCGATGTTTTCCACTAAATAATCCCCTTGCTTTCTAATAAATTCTTTGCTTCTGTTGGCTCAATAATTCCTTCTTTTACCCAGTTCAATATATCTGCTTTAAACACAGAATTTGAATAGTCGGTAATGGGAGACATATCAACGCCAATCGATGAATCGCATTTGATTCTCAGTTCTGAAATTAAAGGCTCAATGAATCGGTTTAAAGCATTAACATAAAGGTCCTTAATTTGGTCAAGACTCGACTGTTGGTCTCCCGTTCCGTTTAAATAACTGTCAGATACTCCGAAAGCTTTGGCAATTTGAGTTCTTCCCCAATTCATTGAATTAAGGTAATTAGCAACATCGGCATTTATGGATACTGTAGAAAAGTCATCTGATTGATCCAGAACCATGACACGTCCTGAGTTATTTCCTCCGTTTGCTTTTTCGAACTCATTTCTTATAGAGTCTTTAGCTTCTGAAGATAAGGTGCCTTGCGGAACTTTGACAACACTTGTAGGATTAAGCGCTCCTTTTAAAGTTGATAGAGAAAGTCTATTTGCTTCTTTCTGTTGCCCTATTTCGCTTGTAAGAGATTCTAGTGGAGAATGACCAACCAAGTTATGGAGTGTATCGACACCATAAGCCATGATTTTTACATGTATCATTTCACTAGCGTTATATTTAGCACTTGGATAATCATCAAATTGATTAACTTCGTAAGTCAATGTATTATCGGTCAAATCTATTGTTATAGCGTTACTAGGAATTAACCTCAACTCTTTCATCAAGCTATTATCACCTTTTAAAATGGCTAGAAATACATTCCCGTTAAGCAAAAGATTTAATATAGCTGTTTGCCAGAAACTAAAAGCATTTGTTAAGTGGCTTGGATTGTTTAGAACGCTCGTGAACACTTGATTACCAGTAAATCTGGTACCTGCGATATCCGAGCTAATTAAACTAGTCACTGCATATAAATCGCTATTTTTTAGTGCTTCTGTTGCATCGACAAGCGAATTAGGAACAATCGAACCATTTTGAACCATAAAAGGGTAATAATTATTAGATGTAATTGAGCTTCTGCGTTCAAAAGGGTTTAAAATACTCATGTATGTCCTCCTTTATTTGAATACATATAAGCTAGGGCAAATAACAATATCCCTGAAATAATTAGCCCTATCGGAACATTAATAATGAATATACCAACCGATACAAATAAAAAACCAACGAAAACAAGTAGCGCTGGTAAGTATGTAATTAAATTTTTCATTTTCCTCCTTAAAAACTAAATCCATTAATAAAGTAGTCGCTGATTTCTTCGTCATTCATATTTCCAAAAGGAGAATTTGTTTTCTTTTCTTCTACATTTGTAAAATCATTAAAGTAAAATTGTCCTTCATAAAGTGCATTGACAATAGCATCAGCAGCATCTATTTTTTGAGAATTGACATTTTTATCAAGCTTAATCCCATTATTATCAGAAACAGTAACTGCATTGACTAGGCCTTGAATTAACGCTTGGTCATCAAGCATTGTAATATTATGCTTAATAAACGAAGACTGTAAGAATTTAGTAGGCTCATTAAGCGACTTTATCCCTTGTCTTACTGGAATCAGAAGATATTCTACTTTGACTTCATCCAGTCGTCTAATGAAATTTCCCGTTCCCCACTGGTCATACAAAATAGCTTTTACTTTTAACTCGTTTTTTTCTATGAAATTAAGCATCCAATTAAAAACTTCATCTTCATCAATCAGTCCAAAACGGTCTCTAGTTATAGTTGCGAACCCTTTTTCTTGAACCGCACGATAATCAATGTTATCTCTTTGTTCCTTGGCTTCAATAGAACCAGCTTTCGCAATAGGTATCCAGCTATGTTGATGCAAATGAAATTTACTTCCACTATGAGGAAATACAAAAGCCAATGAGGTATCATCGTTTGTTTGCGAGTAGTCAAAACCAATAAAGACATCACGGCCGAAGTAATCAAACTCATCTACAATGGCATCTTGAACCAAATCTAATGGCAAATAAGCGTTCTTTTTTGCGTTCTGCCATAAGTTCATATTCTTAACGTAAAAGTCACGTATGCGCCCTTGAGAGTTTAATGAATCACGTTCGGTAATCATCCCCTCTGTAAGATTCTTACGCATATACTCTATTTCCATTAATGGATTTGACTTAGGCCATGTTTCAATTAGATAAGCTTCATCTTCGCTATCTTGTTCCCATATAAGAACTAAATCTTTTTCAGAACTACTCCAATCACCAGATTCAAGCATTTTAGAATACCGCTTATAATCTTCAAACATCGGAACAGTCGGGTCAACTCCAGCTGTTGAAATAAAAAACATCTGAGCTAATGGATTATTAACCATACCAGATGTCATTGAGCTAATAAAATCACGTTGCTTTTGACCAAATAAATGATATTCATCAACGATACCAGTAGTATAATGGTCAGAATCCGCTGGGCTTCCTTGAGCAGAAAGTTTTTTCATTACCGCAGACTGCTTTTTTATCTCCATAACTTGAGAATTATCGTTGATATCTAAAGCTTTAGCAAGCTTTTTAAACACACCATCTTTCAATTGAATCCAATTGAACCTCATATAATTAAATAAGTTATGAGTGTGAGCAATATCTATTGAACTTACTGCAAGCTGTCTATTTATTTTAGGAGAACCAAATAAGAAATTATAAAGTGCATAAGTTGCAAGTACTTGAGTCTTACCGTTTGTCCGAGCCATTGAAATAAAGATTGTTTTAAATCTCATTCCTTTTGTCTCTGGATTACGCCACCCTTGAACAGAAGCTAGAATAAACTTTTGATAAGGTGATGCTTCAAATGGTTCGCCACTCGTTACATCTTTCAGGAGTGTTGAAAATTCTACAATTTTCTTAGCTTGTTCTGAATCATAGATATAAATGAATGCATCATCTTTATCAATTCTCCTTAAATCATTAATGTGGCGTTTACAGGCTTGCTTTATTTTTTCCCCTGATATTATAGTGCCGTCAAGTACACCAATTGCATAAGATAAAGCTGGATCATCTGGATAACGTTCTGTTAAATCTTTATAGTTATCCATTAACCACCACCAAACTTAGAAGTCCAATCAATTTCTTCTTCATCTTCCTGCATATTCAATCCCATTAACTCTGAACGTGATTTTGGAGATAAACCTAACTCAGAACCAATCTTTGTAAGATTTTTTATTGCATCCGAGTAAATTTGAGTCATTGGATTACGTTTAAAACCTTGAAATTGTCTGTCAATAATTTCACCAGTCATATCTTGAACTGGTTTATAAATTTCTTGAACCTCACCATGTTTTTTAAGATGTTCGTATGAATTTCTATAAATTTCATACTGAGTACAGTACATTTCAACTAAAAACGAATCAATCTTATCAACTGGCTTTTGTTCCTCAAGAAAGGGGACAGTTTTACGCCAACAAGCACTTGCGAGAGGAGAAAGGTGCTTAGGTGCACGATAGGACAACTTCCCGTCATTACTGTCTTTAAACTTCTTAGCTGTCATTTTTTCTCCTTTCTTATTTGTCTTGACCCCCCCTATGCAAAAATTTTAAAAAATCACTTTTTTCGAAAGGAAGCCACCATTGGTATACGGTATTCCTAAAAGCAATGACGGGGGGGCTATTTTTTATTTTTTAAAACTTTTTTCCACCAATCTCGCCCAACATTTTTTAATTGCTGGTCGGATAACTTATTTTCTATTGCAGTTTTTTTATTGTGCTGCGATTTAGTTAGAAGCCATAGATTGTCGGTATTATATTGTTCCATTCCTGAAAGCAATCGTCTTGGTATGATGTGCTCGGCTATCAGGTCGCCCTTATCCCATGCCTTACCTTCAATCGCATCAACATAACCATCTCTTGCCTTGACGTACTCAGATACTTTAGACCAACGTTTGTCTTGGTAGAATCCATTGTGTAATTCCTTTCGCCTTGTCTGGTCATACTCTCTGTTCTGTTCAGCTTGGTTACGTTGCCCTCTTAAAGTTAGAGATGCCTTAGCTTTACTTTCTGCCCGTTGATTGATGTAATTGCCTAGGCGCTCATCGTAATGCTTCTGGCAGTAATTATGTTTAAGGGGTATCAATTCACGACACCCTACATTTGCACAGCGGTGTAACCTCATAGGGCATCTCCTTTCATCAACAATAAAAGGCTGCCCATTGGACAACCTGTAATAAAATATAATAGCAAGTCAGGGAGTCGAACCCTAACAAGCTTATGAAGCAAATTCAACCTTATTTTTCTGAAATTTTTGCTTTTGCCTTTTACTTCATAATACAAGTATATCAGCAAAAACAAGGATTGAGGGGCCAATTTCAGGCAATTTCGATTCTTTTTTTGCCTATTTTGTCCCTCTCAAATTAAGTGAATAACAAAAGAATAGATGTCATTCCTAAATTTATAATAAGCAGCTTTAGCTTTCTTCTGTGGAACTTCAAATCCTTGAACATCCAATTCTTGCATTACTTGATACCAGTATCTGCCATTATATCCTTCACATTTTAGTCTTATTACCTCCTTTTCAACTTGAATCAAAGGTAGATACCAGATGTCGATTTGTCTTATCAATTCTCTTAATCTGATTAATTCCTCATCATTTTCAAGCGCTTCTTTATTTAAAACATGACTTTCAGGCTCCGAACCGCCAGAATAAGCTGTACGAATGCCTAAGTTATCTACTTTTTGTTTATAAAGATATCTGCTTTCAATTGATTTTATTCTGGCTTCAAGTCTGCCATTAACGTAATCTCCAATAATTCTATCTAACTTATCTGCCATTAATCAAATTCTCCTTTTGTGGTAT
>NZ_BCVK01000026.1 GCF_001591705.1 Lactococcus cremoris subsp. cremoris NBRC 100676
AATTCGGGTTTATAATATAAATTCTTCATTTTTGCCGACTCCTCTAAAGGCTCTTACTCCCCTTGTTTAATCTCGTCCGCAAGGTCATAGAAGGCTTTACGAAAGGCACTGCGGTAGCGAAGCCAGCTCAAACTTGCGACTTCTTGCGCCGCAATCGAGGGATAATCTGCACGCGCATTGTTCATGATGGCGATGAGCTCCCCTTGTTTATCCATGTCCTCAAGGCCGTATTGATGTTTTTTGATAAGTTTGCCCAAGTCTTTAGGCATGATGCTATTATCTAAGCCCCAAGTACGGATAAAGTTTGTGATGAGTTGGATATTATTATCTCTTTGGGCTCGATCCATCGCTTCATTCATTTTTTCAGTATCCGTTGGTGTAGGATAGTGATCAAAAACATAAGCTTTCGTAAAGATTTGTGAAACAAAATGACGGACTTTGTTTTTTTCTTTTTCGTTATCACTTTTTGCGATTTCTAAATCAATCTCTTGTCGTGTATTGGCAGCATCATCCATCTGATCAGCATGGACTTCATCGGCCATTTTAGCAATCAACTCAACCAGATAGTCGTAGTTTATTTTTACCTCATGGATATGAACCATTGCCAAATCAACTTGAGAAATATCAATTTCTTCATGCTTCGCCCGACGTTCTTTCAGGTCTCCAGCAATTACGGTCGTAAGGAGAACTTCCTCATCTTCTGAGATTCCAAGTCTTTGGTAGAAGGCTTCTGCCTCTTCATAGGCAGAGACAGGTGTACCCTCATCATCTTTGGTATATTGTTTGAGCTGACTTAAAAGACGATTATAGTCTTTCAAACCTTCAAAAACTTCTTCTTGCGCTTTTTCACTCGGCGGTACTTGCACAAATCCTTCCGTCAATTTACCTAATTTTTCGATCACTGCTTTAAGCTCTGTTTCCACTTCGCTAAAAGATTTATTCAAAATACCAGATTCTTTGTTTTTTCGTTTGTAATCATCCAAGCTAAGTTGTTCATCCGCTGATGAGCGATTAGAATAGATGGCAAAAGCCTCATTCATTTCAAATTCATTTTGCTCAGGCCAACGATAATTGATTACATTACCCCAAGGCTTATCCGTTAAGTTGTGCATCCGATTCGTCCGCGAGTAGGCCTGAATCAGATTTCCACCTTTTAGTGTTCGGTCAATATAGAGGGTATTCAACTCTGGTGCGTCAAAGCCTGTAAGGAGCTGATCAATCACAATCACCAAGTCCAAATAATTTCTACCATCTGCTGTTTTATTTAAACGTCTGGCAAGATTATCTGTATAGCCCCGAACATTCGTCATATCGAAATCTTCACCAAAGAGTTGATTATAATGTTTGATTGCTCGGTGTAGATTTTCATTCGTTTTAAGCTGATTATTTCCGTTTGTAGTATCTGCCGAAAA
This sequence comes from Lactococcus cremoris subsp. cremoris NBRC 100676, assembly GCF_001591705.1. Taxonomy (GTDB): domain Bacteria; phylum Bacillota; class Bacilli; order Lactobacillales; family Streptococcaceae; genus Lactococcus; species Lactococcus cremoris. Next base: position 1,413 of record NZ_BCVK01000026.1, read on the forward strand.
ACTCACAGCTACTTTTAAGCGTTCTTCCTCTGGACGTTTGGCATTTTCTCGCACAAAAGCATCGAAGTATTCCATTGCTCGTGGTGTGCTGGCTTTATTTCCCCCAACGTGCACAGTAAATAAGGCATTATATTTGCGGTTGTTAGAGCGCTCTTTCCAATGTTTAAAGATGTCTTCAACGACAAGATTGACGTGTTCTGGGCTGGTATCGTAGACGCTACCACGCAACTGATCATCAATTTCCTCTGCGGTAGGATTTTCGGGCGGCGTAATCGTTTCTTTAAATTCAACATTAAAACCTAACACATTCCGATCAGCTATTGCTTCTTTAATCGTATAAGCGTGTAAAATATCCCCAAAGATCTCACGTGTTTCTGGAAATTTCGGTGTTCCTGTGTAACCTACCCAAGCTGAGCTTGGAATAGCAGATCGGATATTTTCAAGCATTCCTTCATTACTTACACCATCACTCGTCGAACGATATGCTTCATCCACGATGAAGAGAATACGATCTCTCAGAGGTTTAAAATCTTCTCTTGTGACATAGCGAGACATTTTTTGAATACTGGTAACAAGAATGTTCTTATCACTCTTTTTCGTGAGCTGGCGGTGCAAGTCAGAGATATTTGCAGTATCACTCACTATCCCTATCTTCCCTTCAAAACCTGCCACTGGGTCGTAAGCCCGATAAGCATCAGCTGTCTGATTGGTTAAGGCAATCCGGTCAACAAGGAAAATTACCTTATCGACGTTTGACAATCGACTAGCAAGCCAAGCTGTTTTAAAACTCGTGATGGTTTTTCCGCTCCCTGTGGTATGCCAAATGTAGCCTAGTTTTCCATCATCAAAATTAAACTTAAACTTTTGAACTTTGTCTAGCACACGTTTTGTGGCATAAACTTGGTAAGGACGCATTACCTTAATACCCTCTTTGTTCTTGGTTCCGTCAAGTACCATATAACGGGTAGACAAATCATGAGCCATCGGAATCGAGAGCACTTTATCCGCAAAAGTTTTCCATGAGCGGACAGGTTGCGCATTCCCCTCATTTTGCCAATTGAAAGCAAAGGCACGATTAAAATTCTCTAGCTTGGTATTTGCCATATATTTAATTTCATAGGGTGTCATGGCAATCAAGATTTGTACGGTAGAAAAAATATCACTATACTGTTTTTCAGCGATATATTGTTCCATTTGGTTGAGCGACTCTCTAGTAGAGTGGAGCGCTTTTTTCAACTCTATTTGGATGATCGGTAAGCCATTGATGAGAAGGGTCACATCAAAGCGGCGATTTGGTTTTCCATCAACAACTTTTTTTCTTTCAATTTGATTAACAACTTGATAAGAAGTCGTCCCACCCCCGACCTTAGCTTGGTCAAATATTGTCAGAAAAACGTGGCGGCCATCATCCAAATCGACCTCAACTTCTGAAACACCATTTACGCCATACAAAAATTGACCTGCTTGATAAGGAGAAGAAATTGCAGTAATGACTTTTTTTACTTGGTTAAATTCAGTGACTGACAAGGGACGTTCAAGACGGGCTTGGTTATTACGTTCAATAATAGCTTTAAAATTTTCCCAAAGTTGCTCAGTCGTCTTAATTTCTGGACGATATTCCCACTGTTTGACACCACCAATATGAGCCAAATAGTCTACTACTTCTTGCTCAAATGCTAATTCGGATTTATTTTTCATTTTTATTTCCATCTTTGATTGCCCCTTCTAATAAAGAATATGAGAATTCTTCTAACGTTCTTGAAAACTGACTTAATTCACTTTGCAAACGTAAAGTTTCGATATAAATATTCCCAATTTTTTGTTGCTCAACAATTGGCAATAAAGGAATTTTGATATTTCCTAACGCTTTTAAAGGGATTTTTTGAATGACACCCGTTCCTTGCATTTCTTTTTCTTTTTGTCTTTTTACATCTTTAAAGACATTGAAAAGATACAAAAAATAATTTTTATCCAGTTGATCATTTTTAAATTCAACCTTGGTAAAGTTGATTGATAAAACTTTTCCTTTATTCTCTTTCCCAACCTTTGCAGCCATCTGTAAAGAATTATTAATTACGATATCTTCCTGTTCAGTTACAAAAGTCTTAGAAGCCATAGTTTCTGTTTTTGGCCTTGAAAAGGAATCTACATGGTTAAAATCATCCTCAAAAGAAGCTTGAGTATAATAATTAAAATCATTTACTTTAAATTGCTTATCTGCACGAGATTGATTAATCCCTGGCATGAACGTAACAAGTGCGTTTAGTTTTTTTATTTCCAATCATCAAACCTCTTTTGATTTTTTGTAATAACTGATTATTTCAACAAACCAAGTTTAACACTCTTAAACCAATTTGTCAATCAATAAAACGAAATATTGTTATATTTCATTTTATATAATAAAAAAAGTCTCAAAATCACTTGAGACTTTTTTTCAATTAGACATTAATCCATTCTATTGTTCTGTTTCTAAAGGAATATCCAAATCAAGGCTTGTTGCTTTTCTTTGTTCACGACGAGCAATGAAAGGTAAGAGCATTCCAAGTAAGATTAAAACAATTGGTGTCAAAATATTTGATGCGAGTTGGAACCACCATGCAGATGGATTAGCAGCATAGTCTAATTTTGGAACCATCCCTAACACGCAGGCGATGAGTGTAAATAGAAAACACCAAGCACCAGCAATCATGGCTAGACGTTTTTGTTTGATAAATTTATATTCAGATTGAAAATGTTTTACTGCCCGATTTAACATAATGAAGGCAAAGAAGACCCAAAGATAGCGCATTGGCATCACGACTGAGTTCAAGTTAGTCAACCATTTAACCAATTCATTCATATCACCGATTCCAAGTAACGGTAAAAGAATAATGATACTAACAAGGATTCCTGTTAATGTATAACCATTTTTAAGCGTTCCTTTGTTCGTTTTTTTACGCAACCATGCTGGAACATATTCTGGGTCAGCATCGGCAAGTAAAATACGTAATAGCGCATCAATAGAGAAAGCCAAGGCAGCGATTTGTCCTACACCATTAGTTAAAGCGTAGACAATCATTAAAAAGTTTCCGACACCAAAGTGTTGACCCAAGATTTGGAAGGCTGCATAAGCACCATTAGCCATCAAGTCATTTGGTAAATTACCACTTGAGAAAATCATTCCCATAGCAATTGAACCTAAAACGGCACAGATACCAACCATTCCAGCAAGTAAAAACATTCCTCTTGGAAATTCTTTTGCTGGATTTTTAGTTTGGTTAACATAAGGAGAAATTTTTTCAGCACCACCGACAGCAAAGACTAGCATTGAAATAGTTGTGAAATAACTAAAGTCAAATTTAGGAATATAAGTTTTAATATTTCCCATGTCAGGCGTTGCAATATGGAAATCTTTCGCGATAAAAGGTGCTCCAATCGCCATGACAATGAAAAGTAAACTCATAACAAACATTGCTGTTCCCGCAAGTCTACCAATAACTTTCAGAGTATTTAACCCTTTTGTCGATAGCCATAAGAAAGCTAAGAAAATTGCTAACGAAATAAGAGCAACAGCGGTCATCGACATTTGACTGACCAGATTCCCATTTCCTTGACCAACCCAGCCAAAAGCAATCAAGATTGCTTGGGGTTTTTGAGCCAAATAAGGAATATGAACCACCCAATAAGTCCACGCAGCATAGTAAGCTAAGCGTTTTGTACTGGTATTTTCAACCCAAGAACTTACGCCGCCCTTACTATCTTTGAAAGTTGAACCAAGTTGCCCAACAATCAATGCATAGGGAATAAAATACAAAGCTAAAATCAAAAGCCATGAAGTAACAACCGTAATTCCTTGTTGGGCAAAGTTGTTGACAACATTTCCCTTGCCCCAAACCATGTTGGAGGCAATAAATGCGACGGTAAACCATCTAATTTTTTTGTGTCCATAAAACTCCTTAAATTTTTTTGAATAAATCGCGGACATTGATAATTTATTGTTTAGCGCTTTCTTTTTAGCGTCATTAAAATTATAAAATATTACAGACCCTTCTGTCAATTTTTTACTGTAATCAAAAAAGATACTTAAATTTTTAAGTATCTTTTGAATATTAGCTCAATTTCAAAGACTATTTAAAGACTATCAAGTGCTTTTCTGATTGGTGTTTTCCCATTGTGCATCGAAATTACTTGTCCAATTGAACGATTGGTCATTACTAATTCCTTGATAGTAGCTGCCACATCTTCGATAGTATTGCTGGCAGAAACACCGTCGTTGATATCAATTAAGCCAGTTCCTTCTTCTTCTATCAAAGCTCCAGGTTGGATAATAGTATAGTCCAGAGTCGTTTCTTTAGTAAGGTATAAATCGGCAAAATGTTTAGCAATATAGTAATCTTTCAAAGCATCAAAACCAGCACCAATCCATTTTTCTGGTTGAAGAGAGAAGATGGTACTCAATAAGATAAATCGTTTGACTCCTGCTTTTTCAGTTGCCTGCATCAATTTTACAGCCCCATATAAGTCAACCTTCAATAAACTTTTTCCACCTGAACCTGAAACATTAATTACAAGGTCCAGTCCTTGTAATTGCTTGGACATTTCCTCTGGTGTCCAGTCAACATCAAAATGAACTGCATTTACATTATCATATTCAGGAACTTGCTCAATTTTTCTTGCCCCAGCATAGATTTGATGGCCCGTTGTTGAGAGGGATTTAATCAAGCTTTTACCTACACGTCCTGTACTTCCAACGATAAATATTTTCATTTTCTACCTCTTTTCTACTTCTTTTATTGTAAAAAAAACCACCTTGAAAGTGATTTTAAGATGTTTTATTCTTCGTCCATTGAGAGGACAGAGAGGAAGGCTTCTTGAGGGACTTCTACTGAACCAATGGCTTTCATCCGTTTTTTACCAGCTTTTTGTTTTTCAAGGAGTTTTCGCTTACGGGAAATATCTCCACCATAACATTTGGCCAATACATTTTTACGAAGAGCTTTAATGTCTGAACGAGCAACGATTTTGTTTCCAATGGTTGCTTGGATTGGAACTTCAAATTGTTGACGTGGAATGAGTTTTTTAAGTTTTTCAACAATTACTTTTCCGCGTTCAAAGGCAAAGTCTTTGTGGACAATGAAACTTAAGGCATCGACTTTTTCAGCATTTAAGAGAATATCCATTTTTACAAGATTTGATGGACGATAGTCAGAAATTTCATAATCAAAGCTGGCATAACCTTTAGTTGATGATTTAAGTTTATCAAAGAAATCAAAAACAATTTCACTCAATGGAATATGATAAATGATATTGACACGATTTGCATCTAAATAATCCATTGTTAGAAAAATTCCGCGTTTTCGTTGGGCCAATTCCATCACAGGACCAACAAAATCATTTGGCACCATGATTTGAGCTTTAACAAATGGTTCTTCAATATTTTCAATGCGTGTAGGATCTGGGAATTCCGATGGGTTAGCGACTTCTAATGTTTCACCATCTGTAGTATTAATATGATAAACAACGGATGGAGCAGTCATAATCAAATCAATACCAAATTCACGTTCTAAACGCTCTTGAATGACATCCATGTGCAAGAGGCCAAGGAAACCACAACGGAATCCAAAACCAAGAGCTTGTGATGTTTCAGGCTCAAAACGAAGACTAGCGTCGTTTAATTGAAGTTTTTCAAGGGCCTCACGGAGGTCGTTAAATTTATTTGATTCAATTGGGTAAATCCCAGCGAACACCATTGGGTTCATTTCCTTATAACCCTCTAGGGCTTCGGTCGCTGGATTTGAAGCGAGTGTCACTGTATCCCCAACACGTGTGTCAGCAACTGTCTTGATTGCGGCAGCAACATAACCAACATCTCCAGCCATCAAGAAATCACGGGCAACTGCTTTTGGTGTGAAAATCCCAACTTCTGTAACATCAAATTCTTTGCCGTTACTCATCAGTTGAATACGATCTCCAACCTTGACTGAACCGTCAATCACACGAATTTGAAGAATAACTCCTCGATAAGCATCATAAACTGAGTCAAAAATTAGAGCTTTGAGAGGCGCGTCAACTTCACCTTGAGGAGCTGGAACTTTTTCGACGATTTGTTCAAGAATTTCTTCAATTCCAATTCCAGCTTTAGCAGAGGCAAGAACCGCTTCGGAAGCATCTAAACCAATCACATCTTCAATTTCTTGGCGAACCATTTCTGGGTCAGCAGCTGGTAAGTCAATTTTATTGATGACTGGTAAAATTTCGAGGTCATTATCCAAAGCAAGATAAACGTTAGCGAGGGTTTGAGCTTCGATTCCTTGGGCGGCATCAACAACTAAAATTGCCCCTTCACAGGCAGCAAGACTTCGTGAGACTTCATAAGTGAAATCGACGTGCCCTGGCGTGTCAATAAGGTGGAAAATATAAGTTTCGCCATCTTTAGCTTTATAGTTCAGTTCGATAGCATTTAATTTAATGGTAATCCCACGTTCACGTTCAAGGTCCATTGAGTCTAAAAGTTGGGCTTGCATTTCACGTTTTGAGACAGTTTCAGTTTGCTCGAGAATACGGTCAGCAAGGGTTGATTTCCCGTGGTCAATATGGGCGATAATCGAAAAATTACGAATTTTTTCCTTACGCGCGTTCATTTCTTGTAAATTCATTTTGATTCCTTTATAAGAGTTCTTGTGACTTAAAATTTAATTTTGTCCACTGAACTTCCATTTCGCTTTTTTATAACTAAAAATCAGTTAGAATAATTATAGCATATTTTGCAATAAAAAACCGCTCTTTTTATGTAAGGAGCAGTTCCGTGATAGCTATAATAACTTTACTTTAAAGCAAAATATTCTATAAATTACATTTTATTAAAACTAATAGTTTCTCTCTGAATAAGAGTAAAATTATAGAAACTTGTCTTATATGTTAGACAAAATTATTGAAATAAGTGCTGGTCAAAATTTTCATCCTCATCAGGAAATTCTTGTTCAATTTGGGTAATTTTGCCAAGTTCAATCGCAAGATTTTCAGTGATGAAATTTTGGACATGAGCCGTAAATGTTTTATCCTCACTGACAAAATGCAAATGAAAACCAATTCCGAAAAGGTCAGTCAGATGTTTGGGTGCCCAAACACCAAGCATCGTACCAGAGATATTTTCTTTTGTAAAATAAGGTTGGTCAGCCATAATTTCATCATAAGGACGAGTGTTATTGGCGGGCTTGCTACTGACGGTCACTTCTTTAAATTGACCGGTCATGACAATCGTATAAGCAGTATTTGCCGTTGGAAAACGCTTAGTCAGCGCTGACAGAAAATCTTCTGAGTTACTGACAGAGTTGTCAGTAAATTTAACGATGGGTTGATGTTCAACCATTGCCACATAAGGCATCGTTTCATTTTCTTCAACTAATCTGACTTGATTTTCTGAGTCACCGTGATAGGCGATGCCATCAATGATTGTCACCTCGCCATTTGCCGTATCAAGCGTACCGATACCGACTTTGCCGTGTGTTAGTGCTTCTTTGAGGGTAATTGTACCTTTGTAAAAGCCGATAGAGAGTGTCGTAAATGTATTGTGTTGGAATATTCTGCTATTCATAATGATATTATTTTATCACTTTTTTTTGTTAATAGTATCAAATATGTTTTATAAATTTTATAGAGCAAAAAATCCCTGTATTTGGTATAATATTGCTTATGACAATAAAAACTTCATTTGCAAAGTTTGCTGGTAATTCATCGCGCTTTGTCTTGGAAAAATTTTTCAAGCGTGGCTCAACTTTACCAGGAAAAATTGCTTTAAAATTTGACCCTGAAATTCTTAAATCACTGACCAAAAATTATGAAATCATTGTTGTGACTGGGACCAATGGAAAAACATTGACCACAGCTTTGACCGTGGGAATTTTAGAAAAGGCTTTTGGACCAGTTGTGACAAATCCAACTGGAGCCAATATGATCACGGGGATTGTATCTACCTTTTTGAAAGCTCCCAAAGCGAAAACTGGCGAAAAGAAATTTGCTGTCCTTGAGATTGATGAAGCGAGTTTGCCAAAAATCACTGAATACATCAAACCTTCATTATTTGTTTTCACAAATATTTTCCGTGACCAAATGGACCGCTATGGAGAGATTTACACCACCTACGATTTCATCGTCAAAGGTGCGGCAAATAGCCCTAAAGGTACTGTTTTATTAAATGGTGATAGTCCACTTTTCAACTCAAAAAAATTAGTTAATCCTGTAAAATATTATGGCTTTAACCACGAAAGTCATGAAGCTACTCATGCTCATTACAATACCGAGGGGATTGTTTGTCCAGTTTGTCATCATATTTTGGCTTACAAGATGAACACCTATGCTAACTTGGGAAATTATATTTGTGAAAATTGTGGCTTTAGTCGTCCAGAATTAGATTATCAACTGACAGAATTATCCGAGATTACAAATACTTCTTCTAAATTTATCATTGATGGGACAGATTATAAAATCAATGTCGGTGGACTTTATAACATCTACAATGCCCTTGCTGCTGTCTCTGTTGCTGAATATTTCAATGTGCCAAAAGAAACAATTGCGGCTGGTTTTGAACTTTCCAAAGCAGTTTTTGGTCGTCAAGAAACTCTTGAAATCGATGGAAAAAAAGTAACCATTGTTTTGATAAAAAATCCAGTAGGTGCGAATCAAGCCCTTGAAATGATGAAATTAGCCAATTATCCTTTCACTTTAGTTAGCCTTTTGAATGCCAATTATGCTGACGGAATTGACACAAGTTGGATTTGGGATGCTAATTTTGAATTAATTAATGACATGGAAATTGACCAAATTATCACAGGCGGTGTTCGTTCATCTGAAATGGCTAGACGTATGCGAGTGACTGGATTTGATGCCCAAAAGATTTCCGAGCGTAAAGAACTTTCAGAAGTATTAGAGGCAATCAAAGAAAGTCAAAAAGATCATGTCTATATTTTGGCAACTTATACTGCCATGTTGCAAATGCGTGAACTACTGGCTGAAAGTCATTATCTTGGAAAGGAAATGCGTTAAATGGCATATATCTCTTTAAAATCAAATCTTGAACATCCAAATTATGCCCTTAATGTGGCTCACCTTTATGGTGATTTAATGAATACTTATGGTGATAATGGAAATATTCTCATGCTCAAGTATGTTGGAGAAAAATTGGGGGCAGAAATGACCTTCAATATTGTTTCTTTAGGCGACACTTTTGCTAAAGAAGATTACGACCTTGTTTTTTGGGGAGGCGGTCAAGATTATGAACAAGAAATTATCGCTGACCAATCACTGCTTGACTTGTCAGCACCTTTAAAAGATTACATTGAATCTGAGAAACCACTTCTTGCAATTTGTGGTGGTTATCAAATGCTCGGTCAGTATTATGTTAATTCCGAAGGGACAAAAATTCAGGGGACAGGAATTCTTGGACATTATACTGAAAATTTGCGAACTGACCGTTTTATTGGCGATATTGAAACTCATAATGAAGAATTTGGCGAAACTTACTATGGTTTTGAAAATCATTCAGGAATTACCTACCTCTCTGATGATGAAAAACCCTTAGGAACCGTCGTTTATGGTGGCGGAAATAATCCAGATGACCAAACTGAAGGTTTAATTTACAAAAATACTTTTGGAACTTATTTCCATGGTCCAATTCTTTCAAGAAATGTCCGTCTGGCTTATCGTTTAGTGACTACTGCTCTTTACCAAAAATATGGTGAAGAAATTCAACTCCCTGCTTTTGAAGATATTTTAGCTGACGAAGACAAAGGTCAACAAATTGGAGACCTTAAACGTAAAGTTGAAAAATAATAAAAAAAATTACTGACAGAAATTTCTGTCAGTAATTTTTTTTATTTTTTAAAAAGCTATCAGTAAAATTTTTATGATTAATCTACTGATTTCAGAGCTCCAAGCATATCCACGGCTTTTAATTTGAAATGAACAACAAGCGCCAGCAAAAGAGTGGTCGCAAAAGTAATCGCTGCTGATAACAAAAGATTTGTCCACAGTAGCCCCGGTGCAAACATGATTTGATCAGCTGACAATTGGTTCATAATAACCTGATGGAAATAATCCCCTAGACCAAAACCTACCAAAATCCCCAAAAAACTTAATAAAATCGTTTCCCGATAAATATAAAGTGTGACTTCACGGTCATAAAATCCTAAAACTTTGATTGTCGCTAATTCACGAATTCTCTCGGAAACATTGATATTTGTTAAATTATAGATGACAACAATCGCAAGCAGAATGGCACAAGTAATCAAAACAATCATGACACTATTAATGCCATACATAAAGGATTCAATCACTTTTTTAAGGTCACTATTTTGTGAAATAGCCTGAATTCCGTTTTCTTGCATCAATTGAGCCGACATCTTTTGAATATTATTTACAGAGGCATTTTTTAACTTAATCAATTGACCATTGGTCATAAAATCTTTTTTAAAAACTTTCTGGTAAACCGATTGGTTCATGAAAATATAATGGCCCATATACATTTCAGTAATTGCCGACACTTTTATCCTTACAGGCTTATTTTCATCATCTTTAAGCGTCAAAGAATCTCCAACTTTTAGACCTAAAAGTTCCGCAAATTTCTCCGAAATGACTGCTCCAGAATCATTTAATACAATCTTTTGATTATTTTTACGAGATTCTAAACTAACATATTTTGATAAATCATCAGATTGATTCGTCGCAATTAAGCTGACCTCTTGCTTTTCTAATTTTCCACTGGCTTCTTTTTCTTTGTCACTAACTTTATTTTTTTCAATGGCAATCATATCATAATGCAAAATTTGCCCAAATTGTTTTGATGCAAGTCCAGAAATCGAATCACGAATCCCAAATCCCATGACAAGTAAAGCCGTACATCCAGCGACACCAAAGATGGTCATTAACATCCTTTTTTTATAACGGAAAAGATTTCGAGCCGTCACTTTGTAAGTAAAACTCATTCTTTTCCAAATAAAATCAATTTTCTCTAAAAGAATGCGTGAACCTGCTTTTGGCACTTTTGCTAAAAATAAACTAGCTGGTACTTCCTTTAATTCTTTTCGGACAACCCAGTACGCTGGTAAAAGACTACAAGCAATGGCAATGGCAAAAGCGACTATTGTCCATAGGGGTGAGAAAGTTAAGCGCAAATTACTAAAGGTAGATGAAGCCGTGTAAGCATTAAATACCGCAAGCGGTAAAAAAGTATGTCCGATAATTGTTCCTACTAAAGCACCTAGACCACTAGAAACTAAACCATAGACCATAAATTTCTTACGAATCTCACGATTTGAATATCCCAAAGCCTTAAGTAAACCGAGGTTCCCTCGTTCTTCTTCAACAAAACGGGTCATTGTTGTCAAACTGACTAATAAAGCAATGGCAAAAAGGACAACCGGAAAAATATTTGAAAGACTGTCAATTCTTGTTGAATCCTCCAAAAAAGTTTTGTAACCTGGATTTCCTTCTTTACGATTATTAATCTGATAAGTTGGTTCTTCAAGTTGATTTAAAGCTGCTTCTTTTTTAGCCAGCTCTGCTTTAGCCGATGCAAGCTTTTCTTTTCCAGCATCAATTTGATTTTGAGCCCCATTAAGTTGCTCAATAGTCTGCGCTGATGAAGACTCGCCTATTTGATTCTTTTGAGCAATTAATTGATTTTCTTGCTGCTTTAGTTGACTTTCTTCATGGGAAATTTGACTTTTAGCCTCAATAATCTGTTTTTCTGGGTCCACTTTAAGTGCTGCCAAACGTTTCTCAGGTTGATTTTTAAATGTATTTTCTAAAGCTTTTTGTTCTCTTTTTAGTCGATTATCGTACTTGTCATCAAAAATGGAGATATTTTGTAAATTTTTATAAGATAAACGAGCAATCATATAAACTTTAGAATCAAAGGCATCCTTAGTCACAAGCCCATAACCATTTAGCTTCCCAGTCCCTACCGTCGTTGCGCCAAAATTACTCTTATCGACATATTCACTAGATTTAACAAATCCAACGATTTTAAAAGAATGATTTTTTAACAGATCAGAATCCTCAGATTTAGGAGGGGTAAAATCAATGCTTTGGCCTATTTTATACTGACTATCATATAAATAATCCAAGGCAATTTCTGAATTGCTTTGAGGCAACTTGCCAGACATTAACTCATAGGTTGACAATTCATCTGGCTTAGAAAATAAGCGTAGACTGCTTTCTTTTCCCTTGATTACCAAATCCTGAAAGTAGCCGAATTCTGCTTTTTTTAAGCCTTTTGTTTCATTAATCAGCCTTTGGTCAGTCTCATCCAATCCTAAAGTTGAAGTTACCGTTAAATCTGCTAACTGATGCTGCCGATAAAACTCTTCCGCAGTTGCCCTCATATCCGGACCAGAAACTTTTAATCCGACAAAAGCAAAAGTTCCTAAAAGCATCAAAGAAAAAATAGAGATGAAACGACCTAATGAACCCGTAATTGACCTACGAATTTCTTTGTTTAAGGTTTTTTTCCGCATAAGTCACCACTCAATTCTATCAATATCTTCTGGTTGGCTATTATTTTCAATTTTTCCATCATGCATCTGAATCACTCGATTGGCAATTGGTGCAATGGCAGCATTATGAGTGACAATAATAACCGTTTTCCCTTCCTTTCTGGCCATATCTTGAAGAATTTTTAAGATTTGTTTTCCTGTGTGATAATCCAAAGCTCCAGTGGGTTCGTCACAAAGTAAGATTTTAGGATTTTTAGCTATAGCACGCGCAATGGTCACTCTTTGTTGCTCACCTCCTGAAAGTTGCGAAGGAAAATTATGAATCCGATGTTCCAATCCGACACTTTTCAAAACCTCTTTAGCATCTAGTGCATTCTCAACAATTTCAGAAGCTAATTCGACATTTTCTAAAGCCGTTAAATTATTGACAAGATTATAAAATTGAAAAACGAAACCAACAGCATATCGTCGATAAGTAATCAATTCTTTATTTGAAAAATTGGAGATCTTTTCCTTGTCAATAATGACCTCTCCTTCATCATTTGTGTCCATTCCCCCTAAGATATTTAGAACTGTCGATTTACCAGCACCAGAGGAACCTAAAATGACAGCCAACTCTCCTTTTTCAATTTCAAAATTCACTTGGTCATTGGCATAAATTTTTTCTTGTCCTGATTGATAGATTTTAGATTCATTAATCACTTCAATAAAAGTCATTATTTCCCTCCTTTAATTGTAAACGCTTTATTAAATTATAACATAATTGGCCTTTACTTTTTATCTATGTCCTCAGTTTTTTAATATAAAAATTACTGACAGAAATGAAAAGTTACTGACGAAACTCCCGTCAGTAACTTTTTATCCACCGATTCAACACTCACTTTGGTCGTGTTGAACTGTCAGTAATTATATTTATTTTTATTTCCAGAAATCATCAAAGATACTGATTGGTAAGTGACGTTTATGTTGCGTTTTATTCCACCAAGCTTCGATTTTGGCCTTAGCATCCTCAGAAATCACCTTTCCTTCTGTATAGTCATCAATATCATTATAAGTCACACCAAGTGCAATCTCATCGGCAAGTCCAGGCTTACCTTCTTCAAGGTCAGCAGTTGGAACTTTTTCATAGATTGCTGGGTCAGCACCAAGTTCTGCTAAAAGTGCTTTACCTTGACGTTTATTCAAACGGAAAAGTGGCAATAAGTCAGCTCCACCATCACCAAATTTCGTGAAAAATCCAGTAATATTTTCTGCTGCATGGTCTGTTCCAAGAACAGCACCTTGATATTGTCCAGCCACAGCATATTGGGTAATCATACGTTGACGGGCTTTAATATTTCCTTTATTGAAGTCTGAAACCTCAACACCTGCTTCATTTAGAGCCGCTACTTGTCCTTCAACAGCTGCTTTGATATTTACTGCCAAACTGACATCTGGCTTAATAAAGGCAAGCGCACGTTGAGCATCTTCCTCATCGGCTTGCACACCAAAAGGCAAACGTACAGCAACAAATTTATAAGAAGCATCAGCTGTTTCTTGTCGCATTTCTTCGATAGCAATCTGAGCTAAGCGGCCTGCTAAACTTGAATCTTGTCCGCCAGAAATTCCAAGGACAAATGATTTGATGAATGGATACTTTTTAAGATAATCTTTCAAAAAATCAACTGACACTCTAATTTCTTCTTTAGGATCAATAATTGGTTTCACACCAAGTTCTTTAATAATTTCTTCTTGTAATGTCATTTTCTCTTCCTTTCACTGACAGCTATAAAATTTTACTGACAGCTCCACAACAACTTTTAATCTAAAATTTTACTCATGTAAAATTCATCAATAAATTCTCCATCGACACACATAGACTCGCGACGAACACCTTCAATTGTAAAGCCTTGCTTTTGAAAAAGGGCAATAGCCGCATAGTTATTAATCATTACGGTCAGCTCTAAACGTTTTATTTCTTTTTCTTTAGCCCATCTATCAAGTTCTGCAAAAAATTGGGCTCCAATACCTTGATGCTGAAATTCTTCAATGATACCAACAACCACATAGGCTGTATTTCTAATCCGATTGGCATTTCCTCTTTTAGCTGACAGAAATCCAACGAATTTTCCCTCAACATCAGCACCAATTAAAAAATCAAAATGTGAAATATGACCAATTGTACGACTAAAATCAAATCGTCGCTCATCTGGCTCAAGCATCATGAACTTACTTTCAATATCCAATTGCTTTTGGACATCCCAAAAAAGTCGTGCATCACTGAGGTCTATTCGTCTTATTCTCATCATTCATCATCCAATCTCGTCATTGATACTGTTGTACGCACCTGTGAAATTAGGCGCATTTTATGATTCCATAATTCTTGTGACAAATCTACTGGGTAAGGTTGAGGATTCAAATCACGCTTATATTCATCCCAAAGCTCCTCAAGGTTTTCACGAGCAAATGTTTTAATTTCCTGTAGTTCCGGAAGTTGATAAATAAGCTCACCATCAATAAAAATATCTTTTAAAAGTGGATTAGCATTGAAATCCCGAACATTTTTATTAATGTATGTATAGAGCGGGTGGAACATGTAGATTTCTTCTGCTACATCTGGACGCTCGTCAGAAAAAGTGATATAATCTCCCTCTGATTTTCCATCTGCTTTTTTGGTGATGCGCCAAACTTGCTTTTTACCTGGTGTCGATACTTTTTCCGCATTACTTGAAAGCTTAATCGTATCTTGCATTTCTCCGTGTTCATCTTCCATAGAAACTAATTTATAAACCGCACCAAGCGCTGGTTGGTCGTAGGCGGTAATTAATTTTGTTCCGACTCCCCAAACATCAATTTTTGCTTTTTGCATTTTCAAACTTAAAATAGTATTTTCATCTAAGTCATTTGAAGCATAAATCTTTGCGTCAGTAAAGCCAGCTTCATCAAGTTGCTGACGAACTTTTTTCGAGATATAAGCCATATCTCCTGAATCAATTCGGACACCTTGAAAATTAATTTTATCGCCAAATTCACGCGCCACTTTAATCGCTGACGGAACCCCAACACGTAAAGTATCATAAGTATCAACGAGGAAAACACAATCTTTATGCGTTTGAGCATAAGCCTTAAAAGCTTCATAGTCATTACCATAAGATTGAACTAAAGCATGCGCATGTGTTCCACTTGCTTTCAAGCCAAAGATTTTAGCCGCCCGAACATTTGATGTCGCATCAGCTCCCCCGATAACCGCAGCTCTTGTTCCCCAAATTGCTGCATCCATTTCTTGAGCTCTTCTTGTACCAAATTCCAACAAAGGGTCTTCCCCAATTACAGATTTGATACGGGCGGCTTTTGTTGCTATCAGAGTTTGGAAATTAATAATATTTAAAGTAGCTGTTTCTACCAACTGGCATTCCGCAAGTGAACCTTCAATCTGAACCAAAGGTTCATTTGCAAAGGCAAGTTGACCTTCTTGCATGGCTCTGACTGTTCCTGTAAAGCGTAATTCTTTTAAATAATTTAGAAAATCTTCTGGATAGTCTAATTCACGCAAATAGGCGATATCTGTTTCCGAGAATTTGAGATTCTTTAAATATTCAACCATTCGCTCTAAACCAGCAAAAACAGCATAACCATTTTTAAAAGGCATCTCACGGAAAAAAACTTCAAAGACTGCATGGCGCTGGTGTCTTCCAAGCTCAAAGTAAGTTTGCATCATATTAATTTGATATAGGTCCGTATGTAATGTAAGACTGTCGTCTTGATATAGATGTGGCATAATTTTTTCTCCCATATTCACTTTCGCTAATCACACCGATTTTAACGCAATTCTAATCTTTATTTTATCAAATTTTGCCCTAAATTTGTACTGGGAACCCTTTACAAAAGCACAATAAATAAATATTTAGCTATTCTTCATTTCTATTTTTTATTTCCCTTTATAATTTTTAGAAACCAATGCTATTTTTTGCTCCACTTATGTTTTTTATACTACAATGGAAGTAATGGAGAAAGGAGAGGATTATGATTAGTTATCTAAAAAAACTACTTAAACAAAATGATAGTGTGAAAATCCACTTAATAGACGGAACAGTCGTCTCTGCCTTACATTTCAAGAAAGGTTACAGCAATGGAAATTGTCTCGTAATTGATGAGGATAATGTCGAACACTACCTTAGTAGCAGATACATTGTTCAAATAGAATCTTAAACCAAAAACTCCATAAGGAGTTTTTCTTTAATTTCCCTAAATGCAGCAAATCATTTCTATAGATTGCGGTAAGCTATGGTACAATATAAAATGACTGATTCAAATCATTGGTACATTAAATATTCATAAAAAATTAAGGAGAAAGCCCCTTATGGGTAAAGGAAACAGAAAAAAAATAGGGTTGTTGGGAGGAAATTTTAATCCCATTCATCACGCTCATTTAATGATGGCTGACCAAGTGGCTCAACAAATGAATTTGGATCAGGTCTTACTCATGCCTGAAAACATTCCACCTCATGTTGATGAAAAGGAAACAATTTCTGCAAAACATCGAGTTAAAATGCTTGAGCTTGCCATCAAAGGCAACCCTAGACTTGGTCTCGAATTGATTGAAATTGAGCGTGGCGGAAAATCCTATAGTTATGATACCCTCAAACTCTTGACGAAAGCTAATCCAGATACTGATTATTATTTCATTATCGGCGGCGATATGGTGGAATATCTTCCAAAATGGTATAAGATTGATGAATTAATCGAACTAGTTAAATTTATCGCGATTAGGCGAACTGAAAAAAATATTGAGAGCCCTTATCCTGTCCAATGGTTAGAAGCCCCACTTCTACCAATCTCTAGCACAATGATAAGAGAAATGTTTGTTCAAAATATTAAGCCAACTTACCTCCTCCCTCAAGACGTTATTAACTATATAGAAACTGAAAAATTATATAAAAAAAATGACCAATAATGGTCATTTTTTATTTAAACTTCCAAATTTAGAACTTCTTGTGCGTAAATTGATGAATTTCCATTCAAAACATAAGCGATAGTCATAATTGGTAAAATATATTGAACTGAACCAAAGCCAAAGACCTCGGCGGCAATAAAGATAGGTCCAAAATATGAATTTGTTGCAGCAGAAAAGATTGAAACATAACCTGCAGCTGCTACAAATTCAACAGGCAAACCAAACAGCATTGCCAAAGCCGCACCTAGTGTGGAACCAATCGCAAAAAGCGGTGTCACTTCCCCTCCTTGGAACCCTGCAGAAATAGACAAAACCGTAAAGATCAATTTTAAAATCCAATCATATCCATTGATATGACCACCATTAAAACTCAAACCAATCAAATTCGTCCCAAGACCAGCATAACGATCCATATGAATAACGAGTAAACCAATCGAGATGACAATTCCCATTAAAATAATTCTTTGATAAGGATTAGCAATTCTTTTTGCAACTGTTGCTTTCATAAAGGCTAGAGATTCTGCAAAAAATCTCCCCACCAAGCCAAAACATACTGCGATGATGGCCAATTTTAAAAGAACTAAGGGGTCAAGATGAATGTTAGTATTGATCGCGAAAGAAAATTTTTCTAATCCTAGATAATTTGAAGTCCAACTTGCGACATAGGAACCAACTAAGGCTGGAATCAAAGCTCTGTATTCTATTTTTCCTAACATCAAAATTTCAATGGCAAAAAAAGTTGCCGCGATTGGCGTTTGAAAAAGAGCAGCAAAACCAGCAGCCATACCAGTAATCAAAAGAATCTTTTTAGCTTCTTTTGCTGAAAGTTTTTTACCAATCGCATGACCAATGACGCCACCGATTTGAACGGCAACCCCTTCACGTCCGACACTGGCACCAAATAAATGAGAAAGCCAAGTTGAGAAAACAATCAGCGGAACAAGACGCTTTGGAATATCTTCTCGCCCATGATTTCCCGCTTCAAAAATTAGTCCCATGCCTTTTTGACTATCTTTACCAAAATTTTTATAGAGATAGACAATCAAGAGACCAGCTAAAGTTAAAAATGGAATCAAATAAAGGGCATGTCCATCTCTAAATTCGGTAATATAGATAAGACCTCGACCAAAAATCGCATCAACCACCCCAATTAAGCCACCAATAATTACAGCTAAGAAGACATATAAAATTGCACTTCTGGAAATTCCTACTTTAAAAAAATTCATTTTTGAAACTCCTATAATCTAATATTTAACACGACCTGATAAAAATACAATCCTATCTGTAAGCGCTGAAGCGCCAACAGCTACGCTTTGACGAAGCGAAAACGATATTTTTTCGCCAAGTAGGTAGTAAAAACTCTAGCATCTCCTCATAGGGAGACGCGTCTGCCCCTTTTCTGCTTATCACTTGATTTTGTCGCTTCAAAATTTAGAATGATAGCAGATTAGGGGCAGCTGAATTTTACAAAACAAAAGGCGCTACAAACAGGACTGCTTAAAAACAGCCTTTTGTTTGTAGGCGCCATTAGTTTTAAGATTTTATTCTTAAAGCTGTTTCGGGTGTGCACCATACCCATCATTATTAATATTTATTTTAACATTTTATGAAATATTTGCAAGAAAAAGCTCAGTCACGCATGCCATTTTTCCGTTGAATTTCTTTGAGTTTGTCAGGAGTCACATCTTCTCCCGTTTTTTCATCAATGACTTTGATTGTTTCAACTTGTGAACGGAAATTTGCTTTAACACTATCAAGATAAGCTCGACGTAAAAAGGCTTGTTCTTCAAGTTCTGCTTCTGATAAACCTTCGGCTTTTTTCTTACGCGCCAATTCATTAATGCGTTCTACTTGTTCATTTGTAATTGTCATTTCTTAATTCCTTTTCGTAAATGTTTTTAAAATTACTGACAGAATTTATTTTTACTGACAGCATTTAAAAGGGCTTTGCAACTCTCCGTCAGTAAATAAGTCAGCTTTTATTTTGTATTAATCAAAGAAAAATCAGCCATAACACTTGTTAATGCAACAACTTCTGACAATAAGGCAATCCGATTATCACGAACAGCTAAATCTTCGGCCATAACCATCACATTATCAAAGAAAGCTTCAATTGCAGGAGCAAGCGTATGAACAATTGCTCGGAATTTTTCTTCACATGGCTTATAAGTCCATTGATTTTGCAGAGAAATAACGGCATCATAAAGTGCTTGTTCAGTATCTTCTTCAAAAAGTGCTGGATTAATTTCAGCAATATCAGCTGCTTTTTTAACTAAATTAATTGAACGTGAAACATTTTCAATCGCTGGTTTAAATGGTTCGTGAAGTTTATGACCATCAATAACAAATGCTGATTCCATCATATTTGTAATATCAAAGTTTGAGCTATTAATTGCTGCTTCAACAATATCATAACGGTCTAATTTTTCAAGCAAAAGTTTTTGAACGCGTGCTTTGACGAATTCCAAAATTTCAGCATGATTTTGACCCTCAAATTGGTCGATAAATAAAGATAGGTCGAAATGCCAATTCATTTTTTCGATAATTCGAATCAATCCTTGTACTGCACGACGTAGCGCATAAGGGTCATTTGAACCAGATGGAATCAAACCAACATTAAAGAAAGAAAGGACTGAATCAATTTTATCTGCTGCTGCAAGAACAGAACCAACTTTTGTTTCAGGTAATTGGCCGTCAGCTGAGGTCGGCATGTAATGTTCACGAATAGCCGCAGCAACATTTGCATTTTCCCCTGCTAAAAGAGCGTATTTTTCACCCATCACGCCTTGCAATTCATCAAATTCTCCAACCATTCCTGTCAAAAGGTCAAATTTATAAATTTCAGCGCTACGAGCCACGTCTACTTTTTCTTCATCTGTTAAACCAGCAATATCAGCTAATTTAGCAGCAATTAATTTTGTTCGTGCCATATGTTCAGTGATTGAACCAATTTTTGCATGGAAAGTTACTTTACCAAGTTTAGCCACTAAGTCTTCAATCTTAAGTTTTTGATCTTCTTTCCAGAAGAATTCAGCATCTTCAAGACGAGCAACCAAGACTTTTTCATTTCCAAGCACTACATTTTCAATATGTTCGGCATTCCCATTACGAACCGAAATAAAGTTAGGAGCCAATTGGCCTTCTTGGTTATAAACTTCAAAATAACGTTGATTATCACGCATTGATGTCACTAAAACTTCTGCTGGAACAGACAAATATTTTGGATCAAATGAGCCTACAAAGGCTGTTGGATATTCAACAATATTATTTACTTCTTCTAATAAATCTTTATGAAGAGTAACTTGCCAATTATTTTCAGATGCAAGAGCCAAAATTTGTGCAGATATTTCTGCTTTACGATGTTCAGCATCAACTAAAACAAAATTTTCTGGCATTTTGCTAGCATAATCATTGGCATTTTTGAGTTCAATCTCAACATTTGCCAAGAAACGATGACCACGTGAAAAACGATTGGCGGTCACATCTAATAAATCAAAAGCAACGATTTCATCTTCTAAAAGTGATACGATCCATTGTATAGGACGAACAAATAAGAAATCATTATTTCCCCATTTCATATAAGTTGAGAAGGTCATTTTTGCAATGACTTCATCCCCAACTTTAGAAAGAATTTCTTCTGCTTTTACACCATCAACATGTTTTTTAGCATAATAATAATCACCCTTAAGGATTAAATCATCCGGAGTCGCTCCTTGACCACGTGAAAAACCTTGAATCGCTTTTGACCAATTTCCTTCAGCGTCTTTAGCAATTTTTGCAGAAGGACCTTTAACTTCTTCATCAATCGCTTCTGATGATTCTGACAGCCCTTCAACAATAAGAGCTAGGCGGCGTGGTGTTGAAAATTTAATGATTTTATCAAATTTCAAACGGTTTTCATTAAGAAATGCTTCCATTCGTTCAGCCAATTGATTGATTGAAGGAGTCACCAAATGTGCTGGAATTTCTTCCAAACCAATTTCAAGTAAGTAATTTGTCATTATTTTTCTTCTCCTTCTACAATCTTAGTATATTTTCCTTTTTTACCGAGATATTTTTCACGTAAGGCTTCATCTTTTAAGAGTGGGAAGCCAAGTTTCGCACGTTCTTCAATGAAAGTTTTAGCTACTTTACGTGCCATCTTACGCACACGATGCATATAACCGGCACGCTCTGTTACAGATACCGCTCCACGCGCATCAAGCAAGTTAAAGGTATGTGAAGATTTCAAAATATAATCATAAGCTGGGTGAACCAAACCTTTATCAAGTAAATCAAGGGCTTCTTGTTCATACTCACCAAAAAGTTTAAGTAAAAGTTCTTGATTTGATTCTTCAAAAGCGAATTTAGAATGTTCGTATTCAGGTTCTTTGAAGATATCACCATAAGCCACACCATTTCCCCATTCAAGGTCATAAACAGAATCAACCTCTTGAATAACTGTCGCAATACGTTCCAAACCATAAGTGATTTCAGATGTTACTGAATCAACTTCAATTCCGCCAACTTGTTGGAAATAGGTGAATTGTGTACATTCTTGTCCATCAATCCAAACTTCCCAGCCAATACCAGCACAACCCATTGATGGATTTTCCCAGTTGTCTTCAACAAAACGAATATCATGTTCCAAAGCATCAATACCAAGTGCTGCTAAACTTTGAAGATAAAGTTCTTGGATATTTTTTGGTGAAGGTTTTAAAACAACTTGAAACTGGTGATGTTGGAACAAACGGTTTGGGTTTTCACCGTATCGACCATCTGCCGGGCGTCGTGAAGGTTGCACGTAGGCTGCTCCCCATGGCTCAGGACCATTTGAACGCAAGAAAGTATAAGGACTCATTGTCCCTGCTCCTACTTCATTATCATAGGCCTGCATCAGGTTCGCTCCTTGTTTAGACCAGAAGCCTTGTAGAGTCAAGATAATATCTTGAAATGCTAGTTTTTTATTTGCCATTATTCTAATTCTCCTCGTAAAAATAATAATTGATATTGTCGATATGCTTGACTAATATCGAAACTTGAATAGTTAACATAAACATTAATGTCCTTTTCAATAGCTACCGTCATCGTTCGCCCATTGCCAGCTAGTTTAGGAATTGGATAAATTTTTATTTTACCAAAATTTTTATTTCTAGCAGAAACTTTGGAGGAATTCAAACCGATATACTTTCTTAATATGCCTGGATTTTTGTCGTGCTCTTCTTTAATAAATTCTACTAATTGACCACGAGTTATATGTTCATGTTTATCAGTTTCTATAACAGACTTTGAATTTACTTTGAGCCTAGTTAAAGATATATTTTCCTCTATACCAGCTAATTCTCGAATATAAGAAAAGTGTTCTTTTATTTTATCATCTGAAACAATAAAAAATTCCCGACTTTCATTATAACGGTATTCTTTAAATAATGTATGTAATAGTTTTTCTACTATTTTATAGTTTTTCACTCTTACAGTATCAATAATTTCAAAATCTTTAGGTACGCTTGTATTCAATGAAAATAATCTTTTCTTCATCGTATCAGATGTTATCCCAATTTTTACATACATTCTAAAAAGAGGATTTCGAATTGCATAAACAGTTCCTTCTTCTTTAACCACTTCTTCCTCCTTTCTACAGAAATTCAAAAAACCGTACATTCACACGCTCGTCATTTTTCAGAAAATCTGAAAAGAGACAAAGGGTGCACATGCACGGTTCCACCTTTATTTTTTACTTTATTTGTGTTCATTACGATTTTAAATTAAGCCATTTTCTTTCTCGAACTTTCACTATCTTCGAGTCGCTACCTATAAATTCTAGCGCTATTTTCTCATTTTGTCAAGATAAAATAAA
Organism: Lactococcus cremoris subsp. cremoris NBRC 100676; assembly: GCF_001591705.1. Taxonomy (GTDB): domain Bacteria; phylum Bacillota; class Bacilli; order Lactobacillales; family Streptococcaceae; genus Lactococcus; species Lactococcus cremoris. The sequence continues at coordinate 24,652 of NZ_BCVK01000026.1, forward strand.
CTTATCCATAATTAACACTTTCAAATACTTCGTGATATTTTTCCTGAGCTGTCAGTAACTTTCCTTGCTCATCAACTTCTAGCTCTAATTCAAAGATGGAAGGAAAATCAGCCATTGTCTGGACCATAAGTGTTTTTTTCCATTTATTAATTGTTTTATCTGTCTTATAAGTTGCTCTGTCAATAATGACATCAATTTCAGGAAATTTTTGAGCTAAAATTTGATTCTCATCTTGCCCCAGTTGACTGAGTAGAATAATAAGGTTTGCTTCTTTCTTTTTTAGCATTTTTACAATAAACTCAGTTCTGTCAGAAGGATTGGTAAAAATCGTGTCCGAACTCGGGCAAGAATCGTAAACCGTACTCATTGGAGTCAGTCCAAAAATCCCAATCTTGCCAAATTTACTTTCTTTCAGTAAATAAGGTAAAAATTTTCCATTTTTTTCAAAAGTATTTAATATTTCATCTTTTTCAATCTGGACATTCGCAGCTAAAACTGGAAAATCTAATTGCTTGAGAAATTTAGCAAGACCTTGTGAGCCTTCATCAAATTGATGTTCCCCTATTGCTATCGCATCATATTTAAGCTTTTTTAAAAAATTTTTTTCATCATTTTGATAATTTGACTTGCTAAAATTTATATCAGTAGCTCCTAGAAATAATGTTTCCTCTGCGGTTTTTTTATTTCTCTCCTTAATTTCATCTATCAAAGAATAATGATTATTAGAGTTCAAAATAATATTATTTGTATGTAAAATGGTAAGTTTCATTATTATAACCAACCCTATATATAGTATTTAATACTTATATTTTATCACAAAAATACCATATATTGTGTTTCTTGAACATTTTCTATAAAAAAATGACTAAAGTCACTTTTAATGGTTGCGATTGTAGATTACACTGGACACAAACGAAAGAATAATAAGAATAGCTCCAGTAAGTCCTGTTACCACTTCACCAATTTCCCATTTGATACTCACTAAAATCAGAAAAGCAAGTGTCAGAATAGCCCAATGAGCTCCATGCTCAAGATAGACTAAATCATTCAAAGTTCCATTTTGAACTAGATAGAGCGTAAGACTTCTTACAAACATGGCCCCAATCACGCCAAGTCCTAATAATATAATAATTGGATCTGCCGTTATGGCAAAAGCACCAATAACTCCATCAAAACTAAATGAAGCATCAATAACTTCCAAATATAAGAAAAGTGCCAACCCTGCTTTACCCGTGGCAACAACAAAGTGCGTAGAGGTTGCGGCTTTTGAATGGCTCATCGTTTCGCCAAAGCCATCGACGAGCATAAAAGTTAAAATCCCAAGTATCCCTGCAAATAAAACAGCATGGGAATCTTTAGCGATAAACTCAGAAGTAATCAACAAGATAATGATTGAAATAATCGCATTCGCTGCTGGAAAGTGACCTATTTTTTGCAAGAATTTTTCTGGCAATTTCAACCAAGTGTGAGCGCGATCATCAAAGAAAAATCCTAAAGCAAGCATTAGGAGAAACATTCCACCAAAGGCTGCAATTTGAGGGTGGGCATGATGTAAAATATAGCCATAAGTTCCTGCTGTACTTGGATTTCCTTTTTCTAAAGCTAATCTTAGAGCACTAATTGGGTCTATTTGTGCAGATACTCCAACGATCAACAAAGGGAAAACCAAACGCATTCCAACTACTGCAATCAAAACTCCTAAAGTCAGGAATGTCTTTTGCCAGGCCGGACTCATCCGCTCTAAAATCCGTGCATTAACAATGGCATTATCCATAGATAAAGAAATTTCTAGCACGGCAAGAATGAGTGTAATAAAAAGCCCATTCCATCCGCCATAAATAAACGCGATGATTAGGGCAATTAAACTAACAATAATTGAGCCTCTGAATATTTTCATAAATCCTCTTTTCTAAAACGGCCTTGACCACCATTTTATCATACTTCTAAGAGGATACAATGAGTTTAATACTGTGGGAAATAAATCCAAAATAAGGTCTGACCAATAAAGAATAAAACAAATCCTAGCAAGAGACAAAAGAGACTTATCAAAACAATGTTAACTTTTGTTTTAGCAAAAATTTTGATTAATAAAGCATAAAAACTCAAGCCAATCAATGCCCCGAGTGTATTTGTGATAATATCTGTAATGTCACTTGCACCAATAGCCAAAAGGTATTGCAAACTTTCAAAGGATAAACTTAAGGCGAATGAAAGAATTACTTTTGTCAAAAATGACCATTTGGGAGCATTCATTCCAAATAAAATTCCAAAAGGGATAAAGGCAATGATATTATATAGAATTTCACGTGACCCACCAGACATAGCAAAAGGGACAAGGTTTAAACTTCTTGTATTTACTAATTCAAGGTAAGTGATGGGATGAAAAGAAATTTTAAATAAAATCAGCCAAATAAGCCCGATAATATATAGGATAAATAAAATTTTTCCTAATCTTTTAGTCATTTTTCTACCTCTATCTTTTTTAGATGATTATCTAAAAAATTTTATTCTTCTACTTGATAGTCAATCTCAACTTGCTGATTTTCGCCTTTTTCTACTCTAATTTTTCCATTAAAGCTTTCTGTCAGTAATTCTAAAAAGTTATTGATTTTTTCTTCATCAATAAAACATCTTACAGTAACCTCTGACAAGAATTCACTATCTGAAATTTGTAAATTTTGAGTCAATAAAAAGCGTTGAACACTATCATAGAGGCTATAGTCAAGTTTCAAGATAAGTTCTCGTTGGTTAACAATTTGAACTAAACCAACTTCTTCTATCGCATGATTCACACTTCCAGCATAAGCACGAATCAAACCTCCTGCACCTAACTTGATTCCGCCAAAATAACGAGTGACGACCGCACAAACATTGATAATTTCTTTTTTCTTTAAAATTTCAAGCATTGGTACACCTGCGGTTCCTGATGGCTCTCCATCATCACTACTTCGCTGTATTTCCTGACGATTGCCTAATGTACATGCTGAACAGTTATGATTTGCTTTCCAATGTTCCTTTTTGATTTTCGCAATAAAATCACGAGCTTCTTCTTCTGTAGATATCCTTTTTAAATGACAGATGAAGCGTGATTTTTTGATTTCCTCTTCATTGATAAAATCAGTTTTTATAGTGATAGTCATGCTAATGATTTTAACAAAATTTGTTACATTTGAACAGCATTTCCGTATAGTTAAGTATGAACTTAATTTTAGAAAATCTCCTTGGGCGTCTTTTACTAGAAAAAGATATTTCAGCTTTTTATAATTTTACTGACCAAGTTAACAATGAAAACAAATTAATTAAAATTTGTGCAATGACATCTGTCAATGCTAATAAAGTAAGATGTAATCGATGTGGCACGATTCATATAAAAACCAATGTTAAACTTCCGATTGGTGCTTTTTTCTGTCCAACATGTCTTGAACTTGGTCGTGTCCGCTCAGATGAATATTTCTATCATCTCCCTCAACAAGACTTTTCAGAAAAAACTTATTTACGTTGGACAGGAAAATTAACAGAAAATCAAGAAAAAATTTCTAACGCTCTCTGTCAGCAAATTACTAATAATCAAAAACGACTTGTTCAAGCCGTTACTGGTGCTGGTAAAACAGAAATGATATATCAGCTTATTGAACAAATTCTTAGCCATGGGGGTTCGGTCGGTTTAGCCAGCCCAAGAATTGATGTATGCATTGAGCTTCATCAACGTTTATCACGTGATTTCACTTGTCAAATTCCCCTTTTGTATCATGAGGGAGATTCTTATTTTCGTTCGCCTTTGGTCGTTATGACCAGTCACCAACTTTTACGTTTCAAAGAGGCCTTTGATTTGCTTATCATCGATGAAGTCGATGCCTTTCCTTTTAGAGATAATGACATGCTTTATTTCGCTCTTGAAAATGCTAAAAAAATTAATGGAAACTTGCTCTACTTAACCGCTACATCTACTGACAAATTAGAAAAACAGATAAAAAAAGCATGAAATTAAACGACTTTTTTTACCACGCCGCTTTCACGGTCATCCTTTGGTCATTCCAATGTTTTTTTTGGAAAAAAACATTTTATAAAAAATTCATTGAGCAAAGAAAGACTGGTTTCCCACTTCTAATTTTCGTTGCCGAAATCGACTTTGGTCAAGACTTTGCCAAAAATTTACAAGAAAAATTTCCAAAAGAAAAAATGGCTTTTGTCGCTTCAACAACTAAAAGCAAAAAAACGATTGTCGAAGCTTTTCGCAAGAAACAAGTTTCGATTTTAATTACGACTTCTATTCTTGAACGAGGCGTAACTTTTTCTTCGATTGATGTTTTTGTCATTAATAGCGAACACCCTAATTTCACAAAATCTGCCCTCATTCAAATGGCCGGACGAGTGGGACGCGACTCTAAACGTCCAACAGGTTTAGTTAGTTTTTTTCACTCTGGAAAATCTTTAGCCATGTGTCAAGCTCAGAAAGAAATTAAAAAAATGAACCGACTCGGAGGTTTTTAATGCAAACTTGTCTGCTTTGTTCCAGAATTATCAAACAAACACTCACTTTTAGTGAATTCTTTTTACTAAAGAATAACAGAAATTTAATATGCAATAAATGCCAATCACTGTTTAAAAAAATTCCTAACGAACGTTGTCCTCGTTGCTCTAAATCTAACTCTAAAGGTATATGTGCTGACTGTCTCAAGTGGGAAGAAAAAGGAATCATTGTTAATCATCAGTCAATTTTTATTTATAACCAAGCAATGAAGGATTACTTTAGTCTTTACAAATTTATGGGAGATTATCGATTACACGAAGTCTTCGATTCCTATTTTAAAAATTTGTCCAAAAAAATTCCTCTGGTTCCCATTCCGGTTTCTCCTAAAAGATTACAAGAAAGAGGTTTTAACCAAGTAACAGCTTTTCTAAAAGATAGAGCTTATCTTGATTTGCTTGAAAAAGAGGATACTGTCAGACAATCAAGTCTTAATCGCGAGGGACGTCTATCAACTAGCAATCCTTTTAAGTTGAAAGAGGGTGAAAAAATACCCCAAAAAATCATTTTGATTGATGATATTTATACAACTGGAACTACTTTTTATCATGCAATAAAAACCTTAAAGAAAGCTAATCCGATTGAAATTACAACTTTTTCACTCTGCCGTTAAGCCTTCACTTAGATCAAATATACCGTCAGTAAATAAAAAAAGCTTTTCAGCTTTTTATCATTTATTAACTTTTAGTTCCGTCCATTTTATAATATTTAAATCACTAAAACGCTCTTGCCATTTGGCTACCTTATTTTCATAGAGTTCTTGATTATTATCTTTATGATAAATCGGGCGAATCGTTTTTGTAAATATATCCTCTATACCATAAGGAGCAAATATAGTAAACTGATCAGAATTTCCACTTATTCCGATTGCATGAACAGTAGCAATCCAACGCTCAATCGCATTTTCGGTGTTTTCGTATGGAATTTTTTTACTATTTTGCCAAAGATGCATATAGGCTTCATTGTGGACATCAAAACGATAAGGAAATTTTTCCGACAAAGATTTTTCTAGTTGTTTGTCATTACTGATCGAATCTATAAAAGAAATCTGGTCATCAAAATATACCAAATCGATATCATGAACATTCGTCATTAAATCATTTTTATCAAGATAATTCCAGACGGATTGAAAGACACTCCCTGCAGCCACATACCAATTTGATAACTTCAGTTCTGAAATCTCATCTAAAATCATCATTAAATCTGAGTTTTTTGTCAAGATGTCTAAAAGTTCTTTTTCTCTATTCATAAGTCTCTCCCCAGAATCAGAAAAACAATGTCCAAATTTTAGGTAAAAATACAAAGAGTCCAACAATAAGAGCAAAGCCAGAAATAACAAGCACTGCCCCTGCAGCCATATCTTTAGCCCGTTTAGCACGCATATAAAATTGATAATCTGAAGCTAAATCAACAACATTTTCAATAGCCGAATTAAAAAGTTCAGCCATGAAAACTAAGAAAATAGAAAGCAAGAGAAATAACCATTCAAATTCAGAAATTTGAAAAATAAAGCCAAAAACAATTGCTAAAACAGCCGCTAGGGCATGTTTTCTCATATTTCGTTCTTCTTTAAAGGCTGTCCAAATTCCTGTAAGTGCAAACTCTAAACTCGAAAGTAAATTTCGATTTTTCCAGCGGGCTCTGTCCTTTTGAACAGGCGTTTTTCCCTTATGAAAATCATTTTTCTTAAAGAGTTTTACATCTTTATCGTGTGAGTCCATAGGCAGTTAAAATCTCCTCTTGCAAAGCAAACATTTCTGACTCTTCTTCTGGCGTGTAATGATCGTAACCATTTATATGCAAAAAACCATGAACTGCTAGCCAACCATACTCACGTTCTATCGAATGACCATAGTCGGCAGCTTGTTCGGCAGCTTTATCAATTGAAATGAACAACTCACCAATAAATGGATCCATTTCTTCTAATAACTCTTCTGGCAGTTCCATATCTTCGTCAAAAAAGAATTCTGACTCATCAGGCTTATATTCTAGTGAGATAACATCTGTTGGACGATCAGTTTCGCGATACTGCAAATTCAACTCATGTGATCGCGCATTGTCCACAAAAGTCACAGACATTTCTGTTGATTCTTTTAAATCTAATTTTTTAGCGGCAAACGCTAAAACTTCTTTAGTTTGCTCAATAATCTCACTTGGCACTTGGCCTGTTTCATCAACTAATTCTACGTACATTTTATTCCTTATTTATATTTTATTCCTGACATATCTGTCAGAAAGTAGCTCATGCGCTTTCCATTTTTGCTTATTTATCCTAGCAGTCAATTATTTATTATTATCAGTAACTCCGCTATATTTTTTTTGCAACATTTCTTGACAAAATGATAAGATGGGTGCTTTTGTGGCAAGCAAAATTTCTTCAGGTAAGTTATCAAAAGCAAACCATTGACAATCAAGAACCTCTGTTTCTTCTAAAACTAATTCACCTGAAAAATCATTACAAATAAAAACAGTATCAACAATATGAACTTCATCACCATTGGGATAGAAAAAATGTTGATCAGCTCCAGAAGCAACCGTGTATAATTCCATATACCCAGCTGACAAACCCACCTCTTCAAATAGTTCACGTTTAGCAGCTTCTGCGACTGTTTCATTTGGCTCTACTGAACCGCCATGATAACACCATTTCCCATTATCAGTGCGTTTTTGTAGTAAAACACCTCGTTCTTCGTCATAAATAATTATACTTGCACAAGCTATTACCATTGGCACATGACCAATTTTTTTGCGCAAATCCATGACATAGCCTTCAGCCATATTTACTTCCTCTTCTCTTATTCAGCAATAATCAGCGACTCTATCTAACTTTATCTTTTTTTACAAAAATCATTCATCGCCATAAGCTTTGATAATTTCGGCAACCACTGGATGACGGACAACATCTTTTGCCATGAAATAGACAAAATCAATCGCATTAACATGACCCAATTTATCCTTGGCATCAATCAAACCAGATTTAACTTTATTTGGTAAATCAATCTGCGAAATATCACCATTGACAATCATTTTAGAGTTAAAACCAAGACGAGTCAGAAACATTTTCATTTGCATGCTTGTTGTGTTTTGTGCTTCATCTAAAATAACAAAGGCGTCATCAAGCGTTCGACCACGCATATAAGCAAGTGGTGCAATTTCAATAACTCCTCGCTCCATCATTCGCTCAGTCGCTGTTTTACCCAAAATCTGAAAAAGCGCGTCATAAACAGGACGTAAATATGGATCAACTTTTTCTTGCAAATCACCAGGTAAGAAGCCAAGACTTTCCCCAGCTTCCACTGCTGGTCTTGTCAAAATAATTCGTTTGACCTGACCATTTCGTAAAGCCTGAACAGCCATCACGACCGCCAAAAAAGTTTTCCCTGTCCCCGCAGGACCAATTCCAAAAACAATATCATGCTGTTTAACAGAATCCACGTAAGTCTTCTGAATTAAATTTTTCAAACGGATAGGTTTACCAGCTGCATCTTTTGTCAGTTCAATCTCATAAAGTGCCGTGAAATTTTCAATATCATCATTTAAAACCATTTTTATAGCAATGATAACATCCGACGCATGGACAGGAACCCCACGACTAACTAAAACTTGTAAAGCTTGCAGTGCTTTTCGCGCTCGCTCTCGTGTCAGTTTTTCAGGACCAATGATTTGCACCATTTCCCCACGATAATTAATCTCAACAGATAGTTGAGACTCAACTAATTTCAAATATTTATCTTGTACCCCAAAAAGAAGACTAGCATCTTCAGGATTTTCTAGTTTAAATTCAATTGAATTTTTAGTCAAATACATTATCTCCATTAATCATTTTCTTACATTATAGCACATTTCATATTTTAATTTAAATCACACCCTACCTATATAAAGAAAAACTCTATTTTAAATAGAGTTTTTTATTTCCACGATAAAGTTCTAAAATTGTCCAGATTAATAAAAGGATAACTCCAACAATCAATAAACCGGCAATAAAATGAGACAAGTTTAGATTATTCGGAAGAAAACTATCAATCTGATTTGGTAAGCCAATTAAATTGAGATAAGTCAAGGCAATAACTGAAATCCAACCTAAAAATTTAATGATTAAATTATTTTTAAAATCACCCATTTCTTCCTTGCTATTAGTTAGCATTAACAATGGAATAATCGAAAAAGGAAGGGCAAAAGCTAGAAAAACTTGAGAATTATTCATCAAATTATTTATTGCTTCATGTTGAGCTTTCAAAGTTTGTCCTCTAGTCATAGAGACACAAATCAAGACAGGAACTACCGATAGCAGGCGAGTTACCAATCTTCTTGCCCACATTGGCATTCTCATATGAATAAATCCTTCCATAATAACCTGTCCCGTTAAAGTTCCAGTAATGGTTGAGTTTTGCCCAGAAGCAAGGAGAGCCACGGCAAATAAGGTTGAAAGTGCACCCGTTTTTGCAACGTCTGCAAGAAGACCATTACTTAAAACCGAAGGGTTAGATAATGCATCGTATAAACCAAAGAATGATGGATCATCAATTACTCCTGTTTTAAAGACCGCTACACCCATAATTAGTAAAAGAGAATTTACAACAAAAGCGACTGTCAGCTGAATATTAGAGTCCCATGTCGAGAACCTTACTGCTCTGGCAACATCACTTTTATCTTGATGATTAATTTTTCTACTTTGTGAAATAGAAGAATGAAGATATAAATTATGAGGCATAACCGTAGCGCCAATAATTCCTAATGCGCCTGTTAAAGGCGACATCCCGGCTACTGTTGGTGAGGAAGCAAAAGTTCGATTATTAGGAATAAATCCCTCAATAATTCCTTTCCAATCTGGATTGGATAAAGCAACTTGATAAGCAAATATTGCTAGAATAACTAGAATCAAACAAATAACCAAGGCTTCAATCTTACGAAAACCAATTCTTGTCAGTAATAAAAGCAAAAAGACATCAAGGACTGTGATAAAAACAGCTAATATTAACGGAATATTAAACAGAAGATATAAGGCAATAGCCGCACCGATGACTTCAGCAATATCAGTGGCCATGATTGCCAGTTCAGTTAAAATCCATAAAACAATTCCCAGAGTCTTGCTGGTGCGCGCCCTGATAGCCTGAGCTAAATCCATCTGGCTGACAATTCCTAATTTTGCTGACATATATTGAAGGAGCATTGCAATCAGACTGGACATCAGAATAACCGAAATCAGTAAGTATTGAAAGTTCTGCCCTCCAGTAATTGACGTTGACCAATTCCCAGGGTCCATGTAACCAACCGCGACCAGCGCACCTGGTCCTGAGTAAGTCAGCAACATTTTGAAAAAACCAACATTTTTAGGCACTTCTACTGTCCCATTTATTTCCTCTAAGGATTTTCCATTCGTATGATAAATCAATCGATGTCGTTGATGTTCTTTATCATTCATTATTTCTCCAAATTCTAAGCTGAATAAAATTCAGCACCCTTTATAGTTAAGTATATTTTTACCCGAATTGCTTGTTAATTTCATTGGAAAATAAATAAGTCGTGCTATCCTAATCTTAAAGCACTAAGCATTAGAAAGCGCACGACTTATATGACTTATAATAGCACACTT